>JAAETO010000173.1 GCA_024228275.1 Arcobacter sp. | reverse complement strand
TTATAGCATCAACTTTTACTCCTTGCTCTATTAATTTATCCATTTCTTCTAAACATTCTCAATTTATTAGTTTCATAGTCTTTATTAGTTATAAATTAAAATGTTGTGCAACAATAGAAGTATCTCTTACTGCTTTTTTAATTGCTCCAGCTTTACTTTTAACTCAGTAGTATTCTTTTAATATTAATACTTGTGTTTCTAGTTCTTCGTTAGAGCGTATCCTTATGTCTTTTTGTGTCATATTTATTGGTTATTAGTTGTAATTACGAACTCATTATACTCAGGTGTCCTACAAAGTCAAATCTTTTTATAAAAAAACTAAGATTTTACTCTTAGTTAGTTATTTTATTAAAGCATAATATATTACGTAAAACCAGCTAAAAAATCAATGTAATATAGCCCATAATATAGACTTATTTAGACTCCAGCTAATAGTTATAGCTAAAATAGTTCATAATCAGTATCATTCTTTCATATCTCTTATTAGTTAAGTGTTAAATTAGTTTATATCAAATCTTTATTGCATTTTCTTCTAATCTTTTCTTAGATATTTCATAATACTTATTATTCATCTCTATACCTATATATTTTCTTCAAGTGTTTTGGGCTGCTATTAATGTACTTCAAGACCCTGAAGTAAAGTCAAGAATTACCTCATCTTTATGACTATAGGTTTTAATTAGATATTCCATTAATGGAACGGGTTTTTGTGTCGGGTGTAAGTTTGTTCCACTATTGGTTGATTTTATTTTTATAATACTTTTGGGGTATTTCATATTGCTTGTACAAGGTGGTCTTTCAATATTTTTATTATTATATATGTTCATCTCGCTTGACTTTCTAATTTTCGTAGCGTGGTTTTTCTCCCCTTTAACTCTTATTGGGAAATAGCAACTTTTATGAGAATTAAAAACTGTAATATCTTCATGGCTCTTAAGTGGTTGAGATTTAACATTCATAAAATTTGCGGGTCTTGACTTCTCCCACTTCCAATCATACTTATAATTCTTAATATTACTCATTCTTAAAGCACTTGAAAAAGGTTCACTTCAAAACAATATAATAGCTCCATTTGGTTTTATAAGTTTATTTAATCTTTCCCACATTGCATCAAAAGGGATTACTGAATCCCACTTACAAGCTGTTGTACCATATGGGGGGTCTGTAATTATCGCATCTACTTTTATTCCCTCTGCAATTAACTTATCCATTTCTTTTAAGCAATCTCAATTTATTAGGTTTATTTCTTTCATAGTATATTTATTAGTAATTAAATGAAGTAACTAGTATACTTACTTTCAGTTTATATTTTATCCTATCTACTGCATTCCCTCTAAGATTAAATAAAGAATAAGATTTAAAGTTACTTGAAAAACAAGGTCTGTTTAAATACCCTAACAATAAAGTTAAGTTTCTAAATTTACACTTAGAGGAGCAGTAGATAAAGATAAAAAAGTTTGTACATTACTTTCCAGATACACTTTAGAGCCTACCCTGACTATATTCCCCCCTGCTTTTTACAGCAGCCTCAGTATTGATTAGCATAAGTCAGTTGCCTACTAATCCCAAGTTAACTATTTTAATAAATAGATGTAATATATAATAATTCTTATTCACAGAAGGGGTTTTGCAGACCCTGTGTAAGAACTACTGCACCTCTTAGTAGTAGTTTACTGAATACTCTGTAAGTTTCAAGATTATCAAGTTCTACTTTATATTATATACTACATTCATTCATTAAATACAAAACAAAAAGCCTTGCATATAGCAAAGCTTTTTTAAGTTCTAAGGAGAAACTCTCATAGGACGGCAAGTCTAAGAGTTTGCCGTCCTTAGTACTTATTGAGTCTAGTATATTCATTTAAAACTATAAGTCAAATAAAAAAACTAACTTTTTATAAAAAAACTATTTAAGCTTAAGTAATTCATTTACTACATTTGAATATAAATAGGAAAATAAAAAGCTTACAAGTTAATGTGAGCTTTTTATAAAATGCGAAAAATTTTAGAAAAATTCCATAAATAGTGTATTTGCAATTAATCTTCTGTCAACTCTTCTTCTTGTTTTTCGATATCTATTGAATCTTGAATTATTCATATTGCTTGATTTAATCATTCTAAGAATCCTTTTTCAAATTCAGTAGTAGCTTTTTGGTGGTTGTTTTTATAGTCTTCTAGTGTGTTTTTAAGTGCTTTCATAATATATATTTAATAAGTAATAGTATATATTATATAGAAAAAATCAAATATAGCAACTGTGATAATAATATGTATCAGAATAGTTAAAAAATGAGACACAAAAAAATACTCGCCTATTAGAGTATTTAGTTTCTAATTCTTATAACTATTAAACACTTCATTGATAAAAGCCTTTCTTTCATCATTTACTAATTGTTTAATTAGTGATTTAGTTGCTTCTCTTCTTGTTTTATCCTCAAAGGCACTATCTATTACTGTAAGAACTTTCCCTAATATATTTGACACTAGAACATATCTAAGTGTATTTTCAGCCACAGGATGACCAGCATCTCTAACTTGTCATATAGGAGCATTTCTTAGTTCCAAATGATAACCTGCTATTAAATCCATTAATTCCTCTACAATATGTAGTTCATCTTTTGTGTATTCTGCTTTTCTATTTTTTTCAAACATAACTTAACTTTTAATATATAAACTTGACTAGGCTATTAAATTATATTTACTTTCCTATTTAAAGCAAGAAAAAAAAGACTAGTTAAAGTCTTTTAGTACAAGATTCCAAATAAATGAATTCATTGCAAATAAAATTTCTTGACGGAAATTTGCATTAAATTATATTGGTGAAGTTACATTTGTAAACTTTATTATTAAAAATTTTAAAATGACTCCATTAGTAGATTTTTTACTTAATATTCTATAATCAAATAGAAGCAGTGAATCTATTATATGAATTAAGTTGTATATTGCAAGATTATTTAATATTTCTATAAACTGTTGAATATTTACTTTTAAGAAAGTTATAGTAAGTTTGTTGTTGTGTATATGTCCATCAATATCTGTAAGATCAATCTTTTTGTTTATAACCAAACACTAAAGTATGTAATGATTTTTTATAATGATAAGTAAACCATTTTTCAGCAAAATAAATATTTTGTTCATATAAACTATTAAATTTCATAAATCCATATTTACCATTTTGCCAACCCTTTAATCATTTACAATTTAGATCATTAACACATCTATTAGATCTCATATAATCACTCTCAATAGCTGTAATTAATGTATTTACTGTTGTACAATGTTTTACTTGTTCATCTGTAATATCTCATAAAATTTGAGTCCCTATTCTGTAACAAGTTTCTTTTCTAATAGCTCTTGAATAATCTTGAAAGTTATCTACTTTATAATATTTGTATTCATCAGGTATATTATTCGCTTCTGCTGAATTTCAAAACACACTAGCTATAATTAATACTATTAATGCTAATCAAGGCATTATAAGTCATTTAATTACCTTTTTTCATTCATTTCTATCTAATCTAGCTTGTCTACTTATATATGCTTGTTTAGAACTTACTTTATTTGTAAGATTTATTGTTTTAGAATCATCTAATAATGTATCCATTTGTTTTTGTGTAAGATCATTTCTTACTGTATATTTTATATTTTTCATAATAATATAATTAATTTATAAAGTGTAGTTTCTTGCCTACATAAATATTATTCCATATTAACAACTTTTTTACAAATATTTAACAAGTTTAAATTAAAATGGCTAATTAAAGCCATTTATTTTTTAGTATTGTTACAATTTTTAGAACAATCCGTTACTTCTTTTAATAGGAATTGATAAAGTTTTTCATCTGTTTTTATACTTCAATCATATTTCATTAGCAATTTTTGTAGTTTATTCATAGTTTTATTCTAGTTTTGATTTTCTTTCAGCTCAAATATTAGGTCTATCTATATATCCATAGTCAAAATAAAAATTATACTCCTCATTTTGTGTAATATAGTTTTTTCATTTCTTTTTAAGTCCTTTTTTGTAATCTTTTAAGTTTGTTATAATCATTGTTTTGTTTGGTTATTTTTAGTAAATGGATCAACAAATAAAGAATATCTTTTTTCAAATAAATCATTTGTAACCCTTAAATTTTCTCATTTCTTAATTAAATATATAATCGCTCAATGTGTTCTTGAGAATATCTCTCATATATGCTGTAATCATAATCAATAAATATTTCTTAATATAAGTATAGACAATATTCTAGCTTCTGATAAATCTTTATGTCTTGCATCTGACATTATCTCAAAATCTCATACAGAGTACATTGAGGAATAAAAATCAACTACCTGATTTGTAATATCTGAAATACTAAAATACGTTCTAAGTTGATAATTATTCATAATATTATTAATCTCTGCTTCTATTAATGCTTTTTTCTCTCTTAACTTACTTATTTGGTTCTTATGGTCTTTTGTTAATTGGATCATTTTTAGTTATTGTTATTATTTAATCCCACATTTATTTAAACAGTATTCAATTTTTTCAGGCGAGAATAATCTATCTCACTTTATGAAATTACATATATTAGATGGTTGCTCTCACATTATATCAGACAATGCAACATAAGTCATTCAATCATTTTTAGCATCTTTTAAAGTTTGCCTTAATAATTCAGATCTCTTATTCTCCCAAATTCTTCTTTTCCTCAATTCCTGTATAGTCATATTTTATAGTTAAATATTAAATGTAAGCTTATTATATTAATTATCATAGGTTTTGTCAAATTAATTATCAAAGAAAGTTAAATAAAAAGAGAGTAATTACTCTCTAATTAGTCAATCATTGTAAATAAATAGCTTTATCTAAGGCTTTTCTATGTTCTTTTGGTAATTGTTCTATATCCTGAAAGTTTGTTCACTTCTTTAATTCTCTAAGATAGTAATCAAGTATCTTATCTTCCATTATAAAGTATCTGGCAGCAGGATAGTATATTCACATATCAACTGCTTCTCTAAGTGCCTCTAAATTAAATTTAATAGGCTTATCTATACTTCATAGACTATCTACTAAGTATTCTAAAACGTAACAATGATTGTGTCAGTAGTTTTTATTATTACTAGCATCAAACTTTTTAACTTCTTCTAAAGTGATTTCATTGTCTTTTCTAGCTTCTTTGTACCAATTAGATGCAAATTTAAGTCATAGTCAGAAACTAGTTCATTCTTTTATAAGAGTTTCAAATATAGGATCATTAATATATATATCTTCACTTGTAATTACTATTCAAAGTTTATCGCCAACATATCAAGTAGCCCAGTTATAAATAAAGCTAAAGTAAGCACCCCATCATTCATGCCATACTCAAGCTTCTTCTGCTGCTTTAGTAGCTTCAATTAATGCTTCTTGTGGGACTTCTATCTTCCATTGTGTTCTAAAAATATGTGCAATTGTGTAGATTGTACAGCTATTACGAGTATAATACTCTAAGTTTTGGTTATATGTGTGTCTCATAATAAATTATTAATTTCTAAAATAAGGTCATCAGGCATAATTACTTTAACTAGATATCTGTCAGCTCAATAAGCCTTAGCTCTATCTATATTTTCTTTATCTCCATATCAAGACATAACTATTATTTTCCTATATTTAATCCTTTTTATAAGATCAAAAGACATTTCGTTTAAGTGTAAGTCTATTAAATAGACATCTGCATCAGGTATTTCTTCATTAGTCGAAAAGGCTTGACTTACATCAAACCCCTCTTTTCTTAATTTCTTTGTAACAATACTACTATAAGTTTTGTTATCTTCTATGATATGTATTTTATACATTTCTTTGCTTAAGTCTTTTAAGTCTATTTGGTTCAGCAGTAACTCTTTTCTTTTTTCTTTTTGCTACAGCATCTCTTAATTTTTTCTTTTTAGCATCTGATAAAGCCATATTCGTTTAATTAATAATTAAAGTTCCCACATTCATCATTTAAATCACAATTTAGTTGTTTTGCTATCTTATCCATAGAAATACTTATCTTAGAGAACTCTTTATTTTGTTCCTCAATATACTGTAGATATTCAGCTTCTAATTTTTCAATTCTTTGTTCTTCTGCTATATATAAATGTACATATAACATAAAAGCAATAAATATTAATAAAGAAACTATTAATGTATGATATAGTATTTTAATCATTATTTTTCTAATAAAGAAGTAATTTGACCCCATATAAATGCACCTCATCAAAATATAATTGCTGTTCATAAAGTCCATATAACTTTAATAATCCAGTTAATAGACTTTTGATTAGCCTCATGTTCTGCTTTAGTTGCAAAATGTGTTGGTAACTCTTCAAATGATTTCGCTACTTTCTCAAATCATTTATCTATTTTCGTTTCTATATTTTCTATTTTCTTTTGCATGCTAGTAGTCGTTTGTTGAAGTAAAGCTTGATCTGTCTTATATTCATCTCACTTTAAAATAACACCTTGAATTAAGTCTTTAAGGTCATGCCTATCTTTTGCATCAGCTTCTTTAAGTTTAATCTCAAGTCTTAGTAAATCTTCTTGAGAGGGAGTTCATCACATAGTTATTTTTTAGATATAAAACATTCGCACCTTTCTTCATTATATTATTACTTTTTACCGTTTTGTCTAGCTTTTTTATGATTATTGTAAGGGATAAAACCTCAAAGCCTTACTCATATATAGAATAATACTCTTTTTGTTGTTCTTACTTCGCAAATCATCATTACTTCATTAAATATTTCATCACATTCTTGTCTTGTATATTCTCAATTAAAGTAAATCCGATCATGGATACAAGCTGCTAGTAATGTATCTATTTCCATTGGATGTCAGATAATCCAGAAAGCTTTAGGCACAGAAGCTCAATCGAATTCAAATCAAGCAGGAATAGTTATTTTCTCTTTAGATCATTTAGATCATCTGTAATAAGTAAAATCCTCAAGTAAAGTCCATTTCCCTATTACAGGATTTGGACTTATTTTTAATCTTGAGTACATTGATTCAATAGCTTTTCTCATATTAATCTATTATTAAATATCTAGCTTTATTCTCTATGTCTTCCTCATTTATTAGATATCCATTTTCAGTTTCTTTTAGTTCTGTATTTTCCTCAATCCAGATTTTTATTTCTTCAGATGTTTTTATTTCAGTTAGGAAATTTCAAGTGGTGCGAAGTAAGCTAGCTTTTAATGCTTCTATATTAAGAGCTTCATTATATCTAAGTACACCAGCTTTTCTTTGTGATTTAACTCAAGGCACTATTTCTTTAGTTATTCTATCAGATGGAATAAATCTTTCTCCATCTATCATTTCTGTAAGTCAAGCTTCTTTAAAGTCGGCAAATACTTTATCGTTATAAAAGCTTATATCTTGTTTTACACCTCTATCGGTGTATGTTTGCCTGTATGTAAAATATATTTTGTTCATATTTATATAATTTTAGAAGAATAAAATTTTTCTTGCATTTCTTTTGGACTTAAAGCTCTCTGATAGAACTCGCTTACATATATATCTCCAATCCACGGATTTGTTGATCATACATAATTTCATCTACTACCTAATGTTACTGTTGTTGTATTATTGCAAGTTCAAGTTTGAGATGCACTTCAAATCTCTTGTCCATTTAAATATAATTTAATATTACTTCAATTATAGGTCATAGTAAAATGGTATATTCAAGATGGTGGAAAAACACTACTTGTAACGAAAACATTTCACACGCTGCTATCTACTCTTCAAAACAAAGCTCCTGAATTATCTATTCAATATTCAAAGAAGTCAGTATCAGCATTGTCTCTTTTTGCATAAAGAATTCTACTTGCCGTTGTTCAGGAACATATATGATTTACAGTAAAAGAGCTTCATCAGTTAAGAGTAGTATCGTGAGATATATCTATATCATCAGTTCAATCAAAAGTCATTTTGTTATATAATCAAACATTACTATCTACTACTCAATTATTAGTTCAATTATTTCAATTTCAAGTTTGGTCGTAATAAGTTCAAGAAACATTAGGTCTACTTATTTCAAGCACTTTTCATTCTTCTAAATTAGGTAGAGAGTAGAAAGGAAAATCTTGAGAGAGTGGAGCATTAGATGGTCATAATTTTCTTAATCATTCTTTATAATTAGCGTCTCTTTCATTTTTAGTAAAAACCTTATCATAAACTCTCACAATTCAAACATTTCAATTTAACCATCTAAAATTAGTTGTAGCTTGTCTTTTTCAAATAAGAGTATTTGCTCATCTATTTCAAGTTGGTCTATTTGTAGTATTTGATGCCCTTAATATATTGTCTACATATAATTCTCTTCAAGCTGGAGATATGTTTAATTCAAGCATATGCCATTCTCAGTCCGTAATATCTATTCAACTATTTAGATTTTCATTTCCAACTCAGTCATATATACTAACCTCAGCATTTCAAGTAGAAGTATTTATTAAGTGTTCAACCCATCAATCATTCATAAACCTAGTTCAGCTATCCGTTCAAACCAAATTTCATAATCAATTCCACTTAACCCAATGAACTACTGTTAAATTAGTCCTATTACTTAATAGGTCAGCATTTGTATTGATTTGACTATCACTCCCATTAAAACTTCCGACTTCTTCAGTATATCACTTTTCTCAAGACACCCACGTTACATTAGTAGCTGTTCAATTATTTCAGTTTCAGCTCGTGTCGTTTGCATTTCAATCTAAGAGATATTCCGCAATAAGATTATCTCTATTTAGTAATGTTTCATTTATTTTTTGCATTTGTTAACTTCAGGTTACAGAAAATAAAAGATTTTGTCAAGCTGTTGTACTACCCACTTGTGTTATTTCAGCTTTAATGAAATTTCCTTCGGCATACGCTCCAGTCAGTGTTCCTTTAACATATTTATTAGTAGCTGTTAATGTAACAGTTTCACTTGTAGGATAGGTTGTTCAACTATCTGTAGACTTTGATATAGTTATTACAAAACTGCTTCCCGTAGGAGCTGTGAGTAGTGTTATATAACCAGCCTCTAGTGTTGTAGCTTTTCAAATTGCTCATTCAAATAGAATAGTGTTTTCAAGTTGAGTTCAAGCAATATCAACTTCTCTAAGGAAACCTCCTCCTCAAGCATTATCATCTACATATTTTTTAGTAGCAACTTGTAAATCTGTTGTAGGAGCTGGAACTATTGGAGATGAAGAAAATGTTTTAACTCAAGCTATTGTTTGTGCTGTTGTTTTGTCTACTTTCCCATCTAATTCAGTTTGTAAGTTTGTAAGTTCTGCATTAGTGTCAGTTGGCACATTACTAAGTTTATTTTTCTCAGTATCTGTTACATAATTTTTATCTGTAACTTCTGTAATATCTCCTGTATCTAGTACAACTACTCAGGTTTTTCAGTTTACAGAATCAACAGCTTGACTTCAAGGTACTGCTTTATAAGTTCAGTCATCTGCTAAGTAATTAGTTCAAGATCAAGTAGAATCTAAACTAACTCAATTTACACTTGCGTTAGTTATAGTTTCTCAATCTTTATTAGCTTTTCAATCTAAAGCTGTTTGCGTGTCATTAGAAATAGGTTTATTTAAGTCTGAAGTATTATCTACATTATTTAGTCCTATATCAGTTTTATCTAGTGTTACAGCTCAAGTTTTAGCATTAACACTATCAACTCTATTAACTTCTGCATTTTCTTCGATATTATCTAACTTAGTTTTATCTCAATTTACAAAAGCTCATTCAGAAAGGATGTTTTGTTTATTTACAATATCTCCAGTCTCTAGCTTATCATTATTAAGATTATCTAAATTTGTATTTATAACTCATCTACTTATTGCTCAGTTGTCAGACTCATTTAATCAAGTTATATTTGTCATGGTTTTAATTTAAAGATGTAAAATATAAAGCAGTAGTTTGTCCATTTCATGAAACAGATAATGTAGCCTTATAATAATTTCATTTTACAATAGGCACACAAAAATTTTGTATTCATCAACTGGAATGTGCACCATCATCAGTATAAGATTTTCATATTACTGTTGTAGGTGTAGTAGTAGTATCTGAATATATTGTAACCGAAGTGCTATCAGCTAGTCAATTATATCAATATAAAAACCCATTTTCAGTAGCTTCATAATTAGTTCAGAAATTTTTAGAAACAGCTCATTGTATTTGGTCTTTTATAGCATCACTAGTTTTTAATGGAGTCATTATTTTATCATCAGCAGTTTTGGTTTCTGCTTCAGCAGTTGTAGCTATCTCAGCTATCCCTTTTACTGTTTCACTAGCATCAGGGTAAGGTTGGTCTTCTAAATACTTCTTTGTAACTGGATGATAATCAGCAGTTGGAGCATAAGGTATTGTGTTGTCTAATTCTAAAACATTATCTTTCTCTGCCTTATTAGCTGTGTCTGTTATTACTTTAGCAGTTGTATAATACTCATTAGTTCATTCAGATAAATCACTTGTGCTTCTATCTCAAAAAACTGTAGTTCATATAGAGTCTACAGTTAGGTTTTTATTCTTTGTGTTTACATTAGAATCCTCACTATCTAGTCAGTTAAGCAAATCAGCTCAGACTGGGGCAGTTTTAGTGCTTAAATCACTTATTTTAGTCATAATTTTTAAGTTAGTTCCAAAGTGTAGTTATAATATTCTCAGGGGTTATATCTGACATTCCTAATATATCTCAACTTTCTAATTCAAAGTTTAATGAATTTTCAGTCATAAGCAAACTTGTTTTTCTTGTGCTTTCAAACTCACTTTGACATATAAAGTCATATAACCAAGGATTAAAGCTTGATTCCCAAGGTAGAGTATTCTCTGACCATAAAGGAGTAGTATTTGTTCTAGTGGATTCTATAACAGTAGTTATATCAGCTCTTTTAGTAAATGTAGTAGATCTTCAGACTGTTTGATAAGTCCAAGGTTCAAAACTAGCTTCCCAAACTAAGTTATTCTCTGACCAAAGAAAGTATGCATCTCATCTATTACTTCTTATTATTGTATTTGGCTTAGTTCTTCATGTTATGATTGTTGTTGGCTTAATTCTCATAGTCTATAAGTTAGTTATAACCTCTATTATTTGCAAAGTTACTATTACAAGAAAGAAGTAGTAAAAAGTAGCTTGTGTATCAGTCATATCTTTAGAACCTTTCTTGAGTATATTATATACAGCAATGAAAGGAAGTAGGATATATCAAAGCACTAGGTAAAATGTGTCCATATATATTAGTTAGTTATATAGTTTTAGTTTAATCTAAAATCTATTATTTGTTCTTGCATCTATTTTAGCTCAGGGGTTTTATTAAAAACTGCAACACTTGTAGACTCTGTAAAACCTCAAGGTTTATTTCAAACTATTCAAGTATCTCTAATTGATTTCACTATTAATCAGTCATATCACTCTTTTTCAGCAATTTTAGCTATATCATTTATATTTTTACTTTCTCATTTATATTTAATATCATTCCAATTACCTCATTTAGCATCTATAACTAATGGATTTTCTAATTTTACTTTTGTTTCTTTTATATTACTACCATAACTTTTTGCAACATCTTTAGTATCTGTGTAAAATGTGTGTCATTCTCATACTCAAGTTCAACTAGATTTATTTGAAAAACTAGAGTCTATTTTATCAAACTTAGAATCTGTTCAATGGTATAATGTTTCTTCTATTGGCTGTCCTGTTTTAGCTCTATTCATAGGAGTATTACTTATACTTATAGCTTTTTTAGCCTCATTATACTTATTTTTT
>JAAETO010000172.1 GCA_024228275.1 Arcobacter sp. | reverse complement strand
TTTTACTTATTTATTCTTTTTTTAATTTTTATACGTAACATAATATAATGGCCTGATTTGTCAAGACACTAATTCATAAAATTTATTTCCCTCATGCACTTGTAACCCTAAGCAACATTTTTTATCTGTTCCAAATAAACATTCATTGGTTTTTTATAGTTCAATGATGAATGAAATCTTTTAAAATTGTATTTATAAATATATGCATCAACTCCTTGTTTTAAATCTTTAATAGATTGATAATCACTAATATAGATATTGTTATGTTTTAGTGTTCTAAAGAACCTTTCTATGACAATATTATCTATAGACCTTCCTTTACCATTCATTGATATTTGAATATTATTATCTTTTAGAACTTTGGTATGTTCATAGCTTGTATACTGACTCCCTTGATCTGAATTAAATATCTTTGGTTTACGATATTTGGACAATGCATCTTTTAGTACATCAGTGGCAAGTGTGGCATCCATAGAATTAGATATTTTATATGATAGGATAGCTTTACTATGCCAGTCTATTACAGCTGCAAGATACATGAACCCACGATTAGTTCTAATATAAGTAATATCACCACTCCATACTTCATTTGCACTTGGCACATAAACTGTTTTAGTTCTACCATTTTGAGTCCAGTATTGCTTAAGTAGATATTTGTATATATGATGTTGTTCATCTTTGATACTAGTTAGTTTCTTTTTATGTGGATATATTGCATTTATACCTAATAATTGCATATATTTTAAAACTCTATCTTTACCAATACTAAACC
>JAAETO010000171.1 GCA_024228275.1 Arcobacter sp. | reverse complement strand
TTTCTTTTTGCAGTATATTTAAATGCATCTTCAGGATTTGCTTGAATCTCTAAGCATGGATGTGCTACACCAGGTGTATATGCTAAAGATAAATCCTTTTGTGTGTTTAATTGTGTTGTTGTTTTAATTGCAAGTTTTCCAGGAATTGGAAATTCATGATAATCTAATGCCTCTTTTTTTGTTACAGTTTTACTCATTTTCTACCCCAAATATTAAAAAAAAATTTCTGAATTGTAACTAAGAGTAACTTAAAAAAAGAAGCTAAGAGTATTTTCTGTTTTTTTATTGTATTTAAGTTTAATTTTACATTTTTATTACATTAATTTTACATAATTACTTAATAATTGTAATTATCCCAGCAAATCTTCCAGTTTTTTTATCTTTTCTATAAGAAAAATAAGGTTTATTTGAACACTTAGTACATATATTTGATATTTCAATATTCTTAATGCCATTTTTTAATAAAAGAGATTTATTAATTCCTTGTAAATCAATATTTTTGTTATGAATAAACTCCTTGCCAAAGTTTTTTTCAACAATTTTTATTATTTTATCATTTACTTCATAACAGCATTTTTGTATACTTGGACCTAATATTGCTTCAATGTTTTCAGGCTCACAAGCAAAATCTTTTTTCATAATATCAATAGCAACTTCACTTATTTTTAAGAAAGTAGAATTTCTTCCTGCATGTAAAGCTGCAATAACTCCATTTTCTTTGTCTTTTAATAATATTGGAATACAATCAGCAACCATAACCATTAGCGTCAAGTTTTCATCATTTGTTATTATACCATCGCAACTATCAATAATTCTAGGAGATTTTTCTGTTACAACTTTAACGGTATTGCCATGTACTTGATTCATAGAAATAAGATTTTCTAATTTATAAGAATATTTTTTTGAAAGTTTTTTTCTATTCTTATCTACATTTTCTTTTATATCATTAACATGATAAGCTATATTTCCATCATCAATTGAACTAAAGTAGTGTTTTATATTATTCATTATTTTTCCAAAAGCAAGTTATTACTAATTTTACTATTAAAATATTAAAATTTAATTTTTTCTTATTAAAATTTTGATAAAATCGACTAATTTAAAGGAAAATCATGTCTAAAGAAACTAAACAATTTGTAATATTCGGCAACCCTGTAGCACATTCAAAGTCACCTCAAATGCATAATTCCGGTTTTGAAAAATTAAATTATAATGGTATTTATAAAAAACATCTTTTAGAAGATGGTAGTACAATAAAAAATACTTTTTTAAAAAATTCTTACAGTGGTGCAAATATTACAGTACCACATAAAGAACATGCATATTCAAATGCAGATGAAGTTAGAGGATTAGCAAAAAAGATTCATGCAGTAAATACCTATATAAATGAAAATGGGAGAGTAATTGCTTACAATACAGACGCTCCTGGATTTTTAAAAGCAATAGAGTCTTTTGGTGATATTAAAAAAGTACTTCTTTTAGGAGCAGGAGGAACTGCAAAAGCAATTGCTCTAGCCTTGCAAGAAAGCAATATTGACGTGACTGTTTTAAATAGAAGTGAAGGTAAGTTAGATTTTTTTAAAAATGAAGGTATAAAATCTTATTCATGGGATAATTTCCAAGAAGAAGAATATGATTTAATAGTAAACTCTACAAGTGCTGGATTAAAAGACAACAATCTTCCTTGTAATAAAGAACTATTAGAAAGTGTTTTAAAAAGTGCCAAATATGCTTTTGATTGTGTATACGGAAAATTAACTGCATTTTTAGCACTTGCAAAAGAAAACGGTCTTGAAATAAAAGATGGAGAAGACATGCTTCTTTATCAAGGTGTTTTAGCTTTTGAATATTTTACTAAGACAAAAGCTGATGATACTCTAGTGAAAGCTATGAGAAAAGGTTTGAAAAGTGAATAATATATTCTATTCATTCTTTTAATATTTTATAAAAAGGTAATTTTATGAACGATTTTTTACAAACAATTATTGAGTCACTAAGTATAATGACAATGTATGAAGCTATTGCAATGGTATTAGCTATTGCTTATATATTATTAGCAATAAGACAAAACATATGGTGTTGGCCAGCTGCTTTTTTATCTACTCTTATCTACGCAGTTTTATTTTTTGAAGTCTCTCTTCTAATGGATTCTATGTTGAATTTATACTATTTAGTTATGGCTATTTATGGTTGGTATTCTTGGAAGTATGGAAGTAATATTAAAAATGAAGATTTAAAAGTTAATACTTACGGATTATTAACAAATATAAAAATTATTGTAGTTCTAAGTTTTGTCTCACTTTGTTTTGGATACATAATGGCAAACTACACTAGTGCTGATTTTGCTTATATTGATTCATTTACTACAGTATTTGCAGTATTTACGACATTTATGCTTGCTAAAAAAGTTTTGGAAAACTGGATATATTGGATAATAATTGATATTGTTTCAATTTATATTTACATTCAAAAAGAACTATACCTAACAGCTGCATTATTTATTATATATACCATTCTAGCACTTGTAGCATATATTAATTGGAAAAAAGATTTTGAATATTCAAGACTTTAAAAAATATAAAATACTTAATAATGAAAAATTGATAAGCCTTGATAAATTAGAATATCAAGGCTATTCTAATACGAATTATCTATTAAAAACATCAAAAAATAAGTATATAATTCGCTATTTTAAAACAAATGAAAATGTCAACATTAGTAGACAATTTGAATATAAAATTCAAAAAAAAGCTTATAAGAAAAAACTTGCTTCAAAACCTATTTTATTAAATGAAAAAAATAAATTTATGATTAGTAAATATTTAGAAGGTAATCATAAATATAAATTAAATCAAAAAGAAATAAAATTATTAGCAAAAAATATAAAAACACTACATAAAATTAAGAGTTCAGTCAAAGAATACAGTTTTAAAAAAGATCTAAAATATTATAAAAATAATTTAAATAATAAAAAAGCAAAAACATTTATTTCTATTTGTAAAAAAGAACTTCTAAATATAAAGAAATATAAAAAAACATTATCTTTAGTACACCATGATTTAAATCCTAAAAACATACTTTTTTTTAAAAAAAATATAAAATTCATTGATTGGGAATATGTTGGAGTAAATGATGCATTTTTTGATTTAGCTACAGTTTGTTATGAATTTAAATTTAATAAAAAAGAAGAAAAGATATTTTTAAAATCTTATTTAAAAGAATATCATGAACATGATATTAAGAAACTACACTCATATATAAACCTTTATAAGTATTTGTGTAAGCTTTGGTTCATGAATTATCATAAATAGTAAAGAAGAAATATTTTATATTTTACTTTACTATTTAATTTATAATTTATTTTTATGATTGCATTATATTTAAAATAACTTCATCAGTTTTTTTCATACCTGATTTAGATAGTATTCCTATATTTTTTATTGTCTCTTCAACATTTGAAGAAATAATTCCATCTCCTCCATGTAAATATTTTTTGTTTAAAGCTAACATAGAAGAGTCAAAGGCTGCATATATTCCAGTTGCAATTTTTGTTGCACATGAGGCTTTTGCTCCATCACAAATTACACCTGAGATATTACCCAAACTATTTGTAATAGAATTAGCTACTGTATCATAATCTGCATCTTCTAAAAAAGAAATAGCTCCACTTACTGCACTTGAGGCACACATAACACCACAAAATGCAGATAATCTTCCTATATTAGTTTTTAAATGAATTGTTGCAAGATGTGAAAAAAGAAGTCCTCTTACTAATTGTTCTTTAGAAAGATTTTTTTCTTCACAATATTTAATTATAGGTAAAGAAGCTGTCATACCTTGGTTTCCACTACCACTTGTAGTCATTACAGGTAAAGAACATCCACTCATTCTAGCATCACTACCAGCTGAAGCAAAAGATACACATTTATTTCTAATATCTTTCCCATATAATCCATTATTCATATTTTTTTGTATTAAACTGCCTATATTTACTCCAAATTCTTCTTTTAATCCAGCATTTGCTATATTTGAATTTAACTTTACAACTAGATTAAATATTGGTTCTACTTTTGATATATCTATTTTTTTAGCTACATCATATATGGTTTTTATGTTTAATATAGATCTATCTTCATGTGTTGTTTTAAAATCAAAATCATTACATATTTGATCTAATAAAACTTCTGAATTTTTTTCAATTCTAGTTATATTTGTATGAAAATGTTTTATTTCTACTAAAGTACTTTCATTTTCATAAAATGCTTCGACTTTAATATAAAGTTTAACATCAGTTTTTTCATGAATAATATTGATTTTGTGATTTTCAAGATAATCTTTTGATTTCTTTATATCTTCTTGTGTTAAATCACTAATTACCATCAACTCTTTATCACAATCACCAGCACTTAAACCTAAAGCTACAGCTGATTCAATACCTACCATTTGGTTACTATTTGGAATTATTACCGATTTTACGTTTTTTATCATATTACCTGAAAGATAGATATTAATTCTTTGAGGCATAAAGCCCAATACTTTTTTTGCTTTTGCACATACATATGCAATTGCAATTGGTTCAGTACAACCTTGTGCAGGTACAATCTCTTCTCTTAATATATTTAAAATATTTTCTATTTTCATTATCACTCCTTTGTAAATTATTAAGTTTAATTGTATTACTATTAGTTAATTTATGTCAAATAACTCATAATTATTGATTATATAAAGGATCGTTATATGGATTCAAATCTTTTAAAAATTTTTGTAGCAGTTGCTAAAAAAAATAGTATTAGTCTAGGTGCTAAAAAATTAAAATTTACACAAACTAATGTAAGTCTAAGGATAAAACAATTAGAAAAAAATTTAGGTTTTGACCTTTTTCATAGAATACCAAAAGGTGTTTTATTAACAAAAGAAGGAGAAAAACTTTTACCTTTAGCAATTGAAATAGTCGATAAAGTAAATGAGGCTCAAAGAAAAATAAAGAATATTAAAAAACAGGATTCTTTAATAATTGCATCAACATACTCAAATACTAAAATTAGATTAATTCCTTTTTTAAAAAAATTAAACTTAGATTATCCAAATACAAAACTTGAATTGGTTACTAATAATACTGTTAATATAAAAAAACTATTAGTGGAATATAAAGTAGATGTAGCTTTTATAAATAATGAACCAAAGCATGAAGATGTAATTTTATTAAAAAGATTTGAAAATGAGCTTTTATATGTAGAATCTAAAAATAAAAATAAAAATAATACCTTAATTGGTCATCAAGATGTATGTGCTTTTTTTAATGGTTTAAAAAAGTATTACTCTCATCTTGGAATAGAAGATTATGAAGTTCTAGAGTTAGCAAATTTTGAAGTAATACTTGCTTGTGTAGAATTAGGTATGGGATGTACCCTTCTTCCAAAATCTATTGTAAAGAAATATGGATATTTAAGTAAAGTAAAAACTATTAAAATTGATAATAAAATTGTAGATATACCTACATGTTTAGTTTGTAGGAAAGATAACTTGCCAAAGATAAGTAACTATCTTAAAAGTATTAATTTAGATACTTAAAAATCTTTCATCTATTTTATAGTAACTTTTTAGTAATATATCCAAAAATTAATAGTTTATAAAAATATAAGAAGGATTATACTTGAAAAAAAGAAATCATATTAAAAAAATTTCTGATTATGCAATGGTTGGAGGTCTTGGAGCTCTTTTAGTTACGGGACTAGTTGGATGTGAAGATAAATCAAATAACCAACAACAACAAGGGCAGAGTGACGCATTTACAAATGCAAGTCAAAAACAAGGTGCCTTTGTAATTATTGAAGAATCAACGCATGGGCAATATAAAATTGCTGATGAATTTCCAGCTTCTAAAACTACTATTGTTCTAAGAAAACCAGATGGTACAGAAAAAATTCTTACAAAAGAAGAGATTGATGCTTTAGTAAAAGCTGAAGAAGTAAAAATTGACAATGGTACATCCCCTTTAACAAATCCAGAAATGTCAAGTGGAGGAATGGGACTTGGTGGAGTTCTAATGTCTTCAATTGCAGGAGCAATGATTGGTTCGTGGTTAGGAAATAAACTATTTAACAACCAAAACTATCAAAACCAAAGAAAAGCACAGTATAAGTCTCCTCAAACTTATAGTAAATCAAAAAGTTCATTTTCGAAAGCAAAAAGTTCTCCAAGTAAAACTAGCTCTTCTAAAAAAAGTGGATTTTTTGGAAAGAAATCAGGTTCATCTAAATCTGGTTCATTTTTTGGTGGTTAAAAAAATATGAAACTAAAAAAACTTAAAGCACTTACAGATGAATATTTAGAATCAATAGGTTTTGTATGGCATACAGATGAAGATAACTCATCTTATGTTGCAGATGAAATAGTAGAAATTAGCCAAGAAGAAGCAGATGCTTTTTATGAAGCTACAAATGAACTATATGATATGTTTTGTGAAGCAGGAGAGTATGTAATTGAAAATGATTTATTTCATGAAATTAATATACCCTTTAATCTAGTAGACTTAATAAAAGAGTCTTGGGAGAATGATGTACATTGGCATCTATATTCTAGATTTGATTTAGCAGGAGGTATTGATGGAAAACAAATTAAACTTATTGAGTTTAATGCAGATACTCCTACTTCACTTTTTGAGACTGCCATAATTCAATGGGCCTTATTAAAAGCAAATTCATTAGATGAAGCATCACAATTCAACAACTTATATGATGCATTAAAAGATAATTTTAAAAGAATAATTACTTTAGAATCAGATTTAGATAATTTTGATGAATACTACTCAAAACTTGGTTGGAAAATACTATTTTCTTCTATTTCGAGTTCGAGTGAAGATATAAATACAACTAAACTATTACAACATATTGCATCTGAAGCTGGATTTAATACAGATTTTGAGTATATTGAAAATACTGAATTTTCTGATGACGGTATTTTTGCAAACGAACAAAGTTTTGAATTTTGGTTTAAACTTATACCTTGGGAAGATATAGCAATTGATGAGAGTGAATTAACACTTATATTAACTGACATTATAAAAGATAAAAAAGCAATTATTTTTAATCCTGCCTATACTTTGATGTTTCAATCAAAAGGATTTATGAAAATTCTTTGGGATTTATATCCAGATCATCCTTTACTACTTGAAACTTCATTTGAACCTTTAGACAATAAAAAACAAGTAGAAAAAAAATGTTTTGGTAGAGAAGGAGCAAATACTAAAATCATAAATAAAGATGGAAGTATTGATGTAGAAACTAATGGAGACTATGAAGGACATAAATCTATTTTTCAAGAGTACGTAGAACTTCCAACTGATTCAAATAACCTTACATATCAAGCTGGTATATTTTACGCATATGAGGCTTGTGGTTTAGGATTTAGACGTGGTGAAAAGATATTAAATAACATGTCTAAATTTGTAGGACATATCGTAAAGTAGACTTTTTGGGTCTATTTTACATATAAAATTTTTAATATATATATTGATTAATATAATCATCTATAATTTTTAAGTCAATATTATCATCTATTTGTAAAGTTAAATTCATTAAATATAGATTATCTAATCTAAAACTTTGTAATTTTACTAAATCTTTAGATGTAGTTACAATTGAATAATCAACATACTCATTTTTAATTCTACGAATATCCTCTTTAGTAAAAATATGATGATCTTCAAATGCTTCCATTTTAGTATTATTTGGTAAAAATTCCAAGAGTCTCTTAGGTTTAGAAATAGCAGTAATTAATAGCAATTTATCAGGTAATATATCAATATAATTGTCATTTTTGTAAAAAGAGACAACTCTTTTAAAATCTTTTCCTTCTGTAAGTTCAAGATTTGCAAATGCATAAGCCATTTTAGGTTCTCTATAACCACCACTAGGTAAACAGAAAATATTTTCTGGTTCATCTTTTGGTCTAATTAATATATCAAATTTTTCAATATCATATTTTGAAAAACCATCATCTAAAAATATTATTTTACAAGCTAATTCTTTTGCTTTTAAAATAGCTTTTTTCCTATCTTCACTTACTATAATAGTTGCTGTTTTTAAAGTTTTAGCTAGTAGCATAGCTTCATCACCACTAGTTGTAATATTTTCTAAAATTTTTCCATATTGTGATATTACATAAAGACCTTTTGATTCTCTACCGTAGCCTCTTAAAATTACACAAACATCATCATATTTTTGAGCAAGGTGCATGGTTAATGGAGTTTTTCCACTTCCACCTACAATAATATTACCTATTGAAATTATTGGAATATTATAATTTAAAGTTTTAGCATTAGCTCTTTTAAATAAAATAATGAGCATATAAATTAAAGTAAGTGGAAGAAGGAGTAGTGAGATAATTTTTTGAAAAAAATTAGGGAAGAAGAGATAATCTTCTACCCATAAATAAAGCTTTTGCTTCAAAAACTACACCCATTCAGATGCTATATCAATAATTCCATCACAAATATAATTTACTTCTTCATCCTTTAAACTTGGATACATTGGTATTGAAAGTATTTGTTGATAAGAAGTTAAAGCAGAACTAAATGCAGTAATCTTAATTGAATATTTAGTTTTATAATATGATAATAGATGTAAAGGTATATAGTTTAATCCAGTAGCAATACCCTTCTCTCTTAAAGCTCTAGCAAAAGCATCCCTATTTCTAGAAATTTTAATTATAAAGTGAGTAAAAATATGCTCATCTTTATGCTTAGGAATTGACACATGCTTAATCCCTTCTAATCTATCTATATAAATTTTTGCTATTTCTTTTCTTCTTTTGATAAACTTATTTGTTTTTTGTAATTGAGCTAAAGCAAAAGCAGCATCAAGTTCAGAAATATCATATTTATGTCCAATATCTACAACATCATAAATATAATCTAAGTTTCCAAAATCATCATATGTAGTTGTAATAGCATGAGTTCTAAGTAATCTTGCTCTATCGGCAATTTCTTCATTATTAGTCACAATCATTCCTGATCTACTTACAGAATACTTACCATTAGATGGATTAGTAGAAAAAATAGTCATATCAGCTCTTAACGAACCTACAGTTTCATCATTATATGTAACACCTAAAGCACAAGTTGCATCTTCTATTAAAATAATTCCATACTTTTCTGCAATATCATATATTCTATCTAAATCAGGTGTTTGACCTGCAACAAAAGTTATAATTGCACCTCTTAGTTTTTTTGTTTTATTTTCAGATAGTGCTTTTTCAAATTTATTCACATCAATATTCATATCATCATTATTAATGTCAATAAAAATAGGTTCAGCATCAAAATGTCTTACAACTTCAGGAACATTAACAAAAGAATTTACAGACATTAAAATCTTGTCACCTCTTTTAAGTTTAATAGCACTCAATGCAAGATGTATCGCAGAAGTAGCATTACAAGTTGCTACAGCATATTTTGCCCCAACAAATTTTGAAATATTATCTTCTAATTCTAAAACTTTATTATCATCTTTATTTAATTGTAAAACAGTCTTTATTTGACTTAATTCTTCATCACCAATTGATGATTGATAAAAAGGTATATCTTTCATTTTAACTCCATTTAATATTTGCTATTATAGGTTGTTTGCCTTTAAATGCATTTGATTTTATTCTATATTCTAAAGTATCAACTAATCTTATATCATATCCAAGTTCAACAAGCTCTTCTTTTGTTTTTGATTTATCTACTAAAAGTTTAAAAACACTGTCAATTTCTTTATAAGAATAACCAAGTTCTTCTTCATCACTTTGTCCTTCCCATAAATCAGCACTAGGTTTTTTAGTTAAAATTGATTCAGTTACACCAATAAATTTTGCAAAATCAAATTCATCACTTTTGTACATTTCTCCAATAGGATTAATTGCACAAGCAATATCACCAAAAATTGTACCATAACCTAAAAGAAGTTCACTTTTATTAGAAGTTCCTACAACAATAGAACTGTCTCTAGATGAGATATCATATAAAACTGCCATTCTCATTCTTGCACTATAATTACCAATTCTTAATTTATCTTCACTCATATTATCAATATAAGCTTCAATCATTGGCGCAATACTTTTAATTTCATACTTAATATCAAATTTTTCGCAAAGTTCAATAGCGTCATCAATACTCTCTTTTGATGAAAATTGAGAAGGCATAAGAACTGCACTCATGTTTTCACCAAATGTTTCTTTACATAATATTGCAACAACGGCAGAATCCAATCCACCTGAAAGGCCTACAGTTACTCTTGATAAACCAATTTTTTGAAGTTCTATTTTTAAGAAATCTTGTAGTTGTTTTTTTATATCTTTCCAATTAGTCAATCATAATCCTTTAACGATAAATATTATATATAATATTACTTTATTTTTTCATAAAGTTCATCTAAATAATCAAAAGTATTTTCTCTTATTTTATTTTTTTTAATTTTTAAGTTCTCTTTTATAGAAATTAACTCTTCTATATCAAAATATTCTAAAAATTTTGGGTTTATTTCTATAACCTCAGTATCACTAGTTGCGATTAATGCCTTAATTTCTTCAATTAATTTTTCTTTGTCCATGTTAGCCTAAAAATTTTTTCAATATTTCATCTAGATATAATTCTAGTTTCTCTTCACCTTTATCTTTTGCAGAACATTGGCAAGATTTACATGCAGTTCCAGCATCAGTTAAATTACCAATTTCTTCAATAGTTTTAGCACCTTTATGTTCTATAGAAAAAATAACTTCTCCTAATGAAACATTTCTACATTTACATACAATAAAAGAACGTTGAAACTTTTTAGCCACACCTAACCTCTTTTAATATATCAATACAATATATATGTTTTTTTATTTTCCCAAAATCACCTTCAGGACAGATACAAAACCTACAGGCAGTACCAACTTTAATTTGCTCTTGCAACTGACCAAGAGTTTTTAAATTGTTAATTTTTATTATATCTTGAATTTCTTGTAAAGTAATTTTATGACAATTACAAACTTCGTAATCTTTTTTTAAATTTTTAATCAAACTATATGTTTCTCTCTTTTTTAATTAGTTCGTAAGCCTCATTTATTTCCTGAAGTTTTCTAGTTCCTTCATCTATGATATTTTGATTAGCACCCTGCCCTGAAATTATATCAGGATGATGTTTTTTAACAAGTTTTCTATAGTTTTTCTTTAAAATATTATTATCATCACTAGGCATTGAATTTAATATATCATATGCTTTATCTATAGATATTTTCTGAGATTGTTTTTGCTCCCTATAAAAGTTTTTAAAATTACGAACTAAATCTTGAAAATCTATTTGTTTAATCTTTAGAGCATTTGATATATCTTCAGTAATCATTAATTCTGTTTTAGAGAACTCTTTATCAATAAATGCAAGGTTTAATAAGTACTCCATAATTTTAACACGTTTAGCATAATCAGATTTAGTGATTTTGTATAGTTTTTCACTTATATCTAATGTATTATCGAAACTCTCTTTTTGTTTTGAATAAATCTCTTTTAACTTTTCTCTAATTTCATCTTGATTTTCAAAATGCCTAGATATATCAGTAAATGTATGTTTTAACATTTGTGCTTCTAATTCACAAACAGAACCATCAGCCTTAGCAACTTTTGCCATAAGTGCAATTAATAAACCTGCTTCATGATTCATTAAGTCACCATCAAATTTTTCTTTTATATCTAATTTAATATTTTCGAATTTTTCAGTCTTGTAATTTCTTGCTATTAAATATAAGACTATTCCAACAAAAACTAAAAATAACAATTTCATTATGAACCTTAATAAATAAATGCGAGATTTTATCAAATTTATTATTAAGTTATTGTTTAAAATCTTATATTAGCTACTAGAAGTTTAATTTATGACATTAATAACTGAACTTTTATAAAAAATTTGATAGAATCTTTTCCTTTAAATATTAAATGGAGTAATATATGTTTGGAATGGGTTTTATGGAAATTATTTTAATTGCCGCGATAGCAATTATTGCTTTAGGACCGGATAAATTACCTACAGCTATGGTTGAAATAGCGAAATTTATTAAAAAATTTAAATCAGGTGTTGAAGATGCAAAATCTACACTTGATAATGAATTAAATATAACAGAGATGAAAGCAGAGGCTGCTAAATATAAAGCACAAATAGAAGATGCAAAGTCATCTTTAAATGTAAAAGAGAAGATAAATCTTAATTTAGACAATATCGTAGATGATGACAAAATTAATATATCAAATATTAATGATGACTATGACGATTACGATGATGACAAAAAAGAAACTATAAATAAAAAAGAAAACAAATCTACTAAAAAAGAAAAAGTTGAACTTGAAGCTGCTACTAATAGTAATGCAGATGCTATGAATAAATTCAAAATTGATTTTGATGATATTGAGGATGAAAAATAATGCTTGAAGACTTAAAACCACATATTGCAGATCTTAGAAAAAGGTTAATGTTTTCTGGATTAGCCTTAATAATGGCATTCTTTGCTTGTTTTTTCTTTTACGAACCTATATTAGAATGGATGATGTTACCCGCAAAAGCTATACTACCTGCTGGTTCTTCTATGGTTGCTATTGAAATACAAGAGACATTTTTCACAGCTTTAAAAGTTGCATTTTTTTCAGGTTTTATTCTTTCATTACCTGTTACGTTTTGGCAATTATGGTTATTTTTAGCCCCTGGACTATATGAAAATGAAAAAAAACTTGTTTTCCCATTTGTTTTTTTTGCAACCTTAATGTTTTTAGTTGGTTCTTCATTTGCTTACTATGTTGTAGTTCCATACGGATTCGATTTTTTAATTAATTTTGGTTCTACAGTTGTTACAGTATTTCCAAGTATTGGAAAATATGTTGGTTTCTTTACAAAGTTATTGTTTGGTTTTGGAGTAGCTTTTGAATTACCAGTAATAACTTTTTTCTTGGCAAAAATTGGACTTGTTGATGATAGAATGCTAAAAGATTTTTTTAAATACGCAATTGTATTGATATTTATCTTAGCATCTTTACTAACTCCTCCAGATGTATTAACTCAATTTTTAATGGCTGGACCATTAATCTTATTATACATTGTATCAATTTACATTGCTAAAGCATTTAATCCAGCTGAAACTACTGATGAAGACGAAGAATAATATACAATTAGATCCGCTAAAAACTTCTAGCTATGATTACTCTTTACCCAAAGAGTTAATAGCTACGCATCCAGTTTCTCCAGCGGATTGTGCAAAGTTACTTGTTTTTAATAGAGCTGATAATTCTATTACTCACACAACATTCAAAAACTTATTAGATTTTCTACCAGAAGATTTATCAATTTTTTTAAATGATACAAAAGTTATAAAAGCAAGAATATTTGGGAAAAAGCAATCAGGTGGAAAAGTTGAATTACTTTTTAACAAGCCTTTATTTATGGATAGATATCTAGTAATGACAAAAGGTAGAGTTAAAAAAGGAACAGAAATATTCTTTGAAAATGATTTAAAAGCTATTGTAATTGAATTAAATGAAGATGGTAGTAGAATTGTAAACTTTTTTCAAAATGAAAAAAAGTTAGACTTCATTTCATTAATAGAAATATTAAATGAAATAGGACATTTACCTTTACCTCCTTATATGAATAGAGAAGATGAAGAACAAGACAATCAAAACTATCAAACACTTTTTGCTAAAAACTATGGTGCAGTTGCTGCGCCAACTGCTTCATTACATTTTACAAAAGAATTACTTGAAAAGATAAAAAACAAATTTGAAGTAAATTACTTAACTTTACATGTTGGAGCTGGCACATTTAAGCCAGTTGATGCAGAAAATATCATAGAACATCCTATGCACAGTGAACATTTTGAAATTGGTATTGATGCAAAGAAATCTTTAGATAATTCTAAAAAAACTCTTGCTGTTGGTACTACAGTTACTAGAACAATAGAATATTATGCTAGAACAAATAAGATTCAAGGTGAATGTGATTTATTTTTAAACCCATCAAATAAACCAATAAAAGTTGATTGCTTACTTACAAATTTTCATCTACCAAAATCAACTCTTATAATGTTAATTGCTTCATTTGTAGGACTAGAAAAAACATTAGAAATTTACGAAGAAGCTATAAAAGATAAATATAGGTTTTACTCTTATGGTGATGGAATGTTAATTATATAAATATGAAGGATTTTTAAATGCCACACTATGTATTATTTGATACGGAAACAACAGGGAACAAAGAAGAAGATAAAGTTATCCAATTTGGAGCAATGATAGTTGATCAAAGAGGACAAGTTGAGTCTTATGATGAATTTTGTTCAAGCGATGTAGATATTAAACTTGAGGCTATGGAAGTTCATAATATTACTCCAAATATGATTGAAGGCAAACCTTTAGCTAAGCAAACAATTTTTTATAAGAGATTAGAAGAATTAAATACAAATGAAAATTTTTTAATTGCTCATAATATTTCTTTTGATATGGGAATGATTGAAAAAGAAGGTTTTATAAATAATTATCAGTTAATTGATACTTTAAGATGTGCTAAACATTTATTTCCTGATATGCCATATCATAGATTACAATATTTAAGATATGCGCTAAAATTATATGAAACAGAAGAAGCAGAAGCTGCTAAGCATAATATTACAATTAAAGCTCATGATGCAATTGGTGATGTACTAGTAATGAAATTATTTTTATCAAAGCTTGTTGTAAAATGTAGAGAATCTTATCCAGATTATAATCCAATGGAAAAACTTGTTGATTTAACAAAAACTCCTGTTTTAATTAAAACTTTTAAATTTGGTAAACACAAAGGTAAAGATATTGCTGATGTTGCAAAAGAAGATTCAGGATATTTAAATTGGATGAAAAGTAATATGGATTTAGATGAAGATTTAAAATATACTTTAGAAAAAGTTACTTCTAATAATTATTAAATAGAAAAGAAGTCATCTTCAATTTATCAATTAAAGGCATTTTTTATGCCTTTAATTAAAATTATTATTTTCTAAAACTTCTTTTAGCATCTCTTTTTGTAGTTTTTTTTGATTTAGCACCAGTTTTTTTATGATCATCATCTTTATTGTTTCTAGAATCATTATGTTTTTTTCTATGACCTTTTTTTTCACTTAAAGACATCTTCTTTTTCATGACCTTTTGACGTGGTTGTCTATCTTTTAATGGAAATTCATCATGTACTTCTCTTTTTACATTAAGTCTTAAATCTCTTTCAATTTTTGTAAAATGATTATAATCTTCTACAGTAAGCATTGTAATAACAGTACCCTTATTCCCAGCTCTACCAGTACGCCCAACTCTATGTGTAAAATCATCAGTGCCTTCAGGTAAAGTATAATTAATAATTAAAGGAAGTCCTTTTATATCCAGTCCTCTTGCAGCAATGTCAGTTGCAACTAAAACTTTAACCTTCTTACTTCTAAAATCTTTTATTGCTTGAACTCTATTTTTATATTCTATATCACCATGTATTGCAGCTACTTTTATACCTTGAGATTTAAAATACTCATAAGCTGCATCAGCGCTATCTTTCTTATTTACAAAAAGTAGTACTTGATCACACTTTGTAGTTTTTAATAAATGAGCAACTAACTCTTTCTTTCTTTTTACATCTACTTTAAATGCTTCATGTTTAATTATATCAACTCTATCTCTTCTATCATGTACTTGAACTGTAACTGGTTCTTTTAAGAACTCTTTTGCTAGTTTTCTAATATTTTGAGAAACTGTTGCAGAACACATAACTATTTGTCTATAAGGAGAACATAAAGAAAAGATTTCTTCTATTTCATTAATAAAGCCCATTTCAAGCATAGTATCAGCTTCATCTAAAACTATAAAATTAACAGAACTTAAATCTATTAATTCATCTTTTTGAAGATCTAATAAACGTCCAGAAGTTGCAACAACAATATCAATACCACCTGACAAAACTTCAGCTTGTTTATTACGACTTGTTCCACCCATAATCTTTGTATGTTTAACTTTTAAGTACTTACCGTAATCTGAAAGTGATTTTGAAACTTGTTCAACAAGCTCTCTTGTTGGAACTATTATAAGTCCTCTTAAAACTCTGTTATTGAAATTTAGGTTATTGTTTACTTTATTTAACATAGGTAATACATAAGAAGCTGTTTTACCAGTTCCTGATTTTGAAGCTGCAATTACATCTATTTTTTTGTTTACAATAGGTATTACTTTTCTTTGTACTGCTGTAGGGTTTTCATAACCTTGTTCTTCAATTGCTTTATTAATTGAAGTGTTAAAATTAAATTCTATAAATTTTTTGATAGTAATCCTTTAAAATATACTTGCCATCTCATCATCTAAATAAGAATCTATTTTTTTAATTAATACTTCAAAAGTAATATCACCTTTTTTATTAAATAATACTACTTCTTCACCGTACTCATCTTTTATAAAATGTTCTTCTTTAGTAACTTTTTCATATAAATCTTGAATATCTTCAGGAGAATCTTCTTTGTTATATAAAAACCAATATGCCGTTGTTTCATCTATTCTAATTAGACCAAAGGTATTGGCTTCATCTACATAGTCTTGTATTGTACCATTTTCAAATTGTACACCTACAACCATGTCATTTTCATTTAATATCATTTCCATAAGAAACCTTAAAATTGTATATATATTTTCGCGATAATACCTTGTTTTTGATTAAAAGTAAAGCTTACCGTATTTATCAACATAAGTAAGATAAATTCTAAGGTCTAATTCATACTGATGATACTTTGGTTCTATGTAGGTACATAGTTTATAAAAAGCTTTATCGTGGTTCTTTTCTTTTATGTGAGCTAACTCATGAACAACTATCATTCTTAAAAACTCTTCAGGAGTATTTTTAAACATAGAAGCAATTCTTATTTCATTTTTACTTTTTAGTTTTCCACCTTGTACTCTTGAAATGAACGTATGTAAACCTAAAGCATCGTTAATAACATTAATCTTCCCATCATAAATAACTTTACTTAAAGGAAGAGACTTTTTTAAATTTAAGTTCTTTAAATCAATAGTATAATCGTACAAAGCTTTATCACTTTTGTATTCATGTGATGAAGGATAGTTTTTTATAATATATTTATCTAAGTTCTTTTTTTCTATTAGATTTCTAACTTGTGTTTTAATATGTTCAGGATAGTGTTCTAGGTATTTTAGTTTTTTCATTACTTGATTTTATCATAATATATATTTTTTTTGTTAAAATTTTAAAAATACAAAAAAGAGTAATCATGCAATTTAATGGATTTAATGAAAATGGTCTTAAATTTTTAGATGAAATCAAAGAAAACAACAATAAAGTTTGGTTTGAAGCAAATAGACATCGTTGGGAAGAGTTAATTTTAGCTCCAAATAAAGCTTATGTAGAAGAAATGGGAGAACATTTAATTGCACTTGCTCCTTTTATAAAAGCTCAACCAAAGGTCTCAGGTTCACTTTTTAGAATATATAGAGATACAAGATTTTCTAAAGATAAAACTCCAATAAAAACTAAAATAGGTATTATGTTTTGGCAAGGAGCTGCTCATAGAATGCAATGCCCATGTTTTTATATGCAGTATAAAGTAGAAGAGATATATATAGCAACAGGAATAAGAGTATTTAAAACACAACTTCTTAAAACATATAGAGAATATATTAAAATAGAAAAAAATGCTCATGAACTTCATCTAATACTTGAAGATTTAAAACAAAAAGGTTTAAACTTACCAGAACAGTACTATAAAAGAATTCCTATTGGTTTTGATAAAGATTATAAATATGCATATTTAAGTTTATATAATGGTCTTTTTGTAAATAAAACTTTTAAACCAAATAAAACTTTTTTATCAAGAAAAATAATAAACTATAATTTTAAATTCTATGATTCAACTTTAGAATTATTTTCTTGGCTGGATAATTTAGTTAAAAGTGTAAAAGACTAATCAGAGATTTTTTTCTATTAAGGAAGAGGTAAATATACTTATAGGTATAGTATAAAAAGCAATTAAAATACTTACAAATCTTTTTCTTAAACATAAAATACAATAATAAGGTAAAGATAAAAAATTTGTAAGAAACAAATAAATATTAGCTGGATTTAAACTATAAACTATTTATTAATGGATAATTTCATTATCATTCAGAAATTTTTTAAGCTCATCTAAGTAATCAACAAAAGCCTTTTTACCTTTTTCACTTAATTTATAAACGGTTTTAGGTTTATTATTATCAAAAAATTTGTTTACTTCTAAATATTCTTCCTTATTTAAAGCTTTTATATGACCATTTAAATTTCCATCGCTTAATTCAAGTTTTAATTTTAACTCTTTAAACGAGAGCTCATCAGAACAACTAAGTAATGAAACTATTTTAGAACGTATTGGATTATGCAAGATAGAATTAAACATTCAATCTTTCTTCTTTTAAAAACTTAATACCTAAAATAATCTCTCCTAAACCAAGTGTTATTGATGCAAATAAAGCCCCAAAATAATATATTTGTAAGGAAGAAAAATTTTGTGTTAAGGTATCTAAGGTTAATATAATTAAAAGTATAGCTAATATACCAGAAGAAAGTAAAAAAATACCATATTGTGTTAAAATATGTTTTGTAAAAAAACCGCTTATCATAAAAACAATTCCAATAAGAACAACCCACACTAAACCAATAAAAATATATAATTCTTTAGCTAATATTATAGAGAGTAAAATCCCTAATGATATGCATGAAAAAGAGAGATATTTTAACATTCTTTGATATTTTGAAAACCTTCTTTCAAGTTTTTTATTTTTCTTTTTTGTATAGAGATATGACATAAAAAAAGCAAAACCTAAAAAAGACACCATAAATATTGTTGAAAAAAACATATCACTACCGTAGTCTAAATGTATAAAAAACATTGGCATAGATAAAAATAGTATTATTGATATAATACCCCATATAATAAGGCTTTTACCTGAAATAAACAATAATCCATCTTTATGTAAAACTATACTTTTTATTAATTCCAATTGTTCTATTGTATTAACTTCTTCTTTCATTTTAAATACTCCCAAGAAATATGAAATGATATCTTATTCTTCATAAGATTATCACTATATTGACTATTTTTAGCACCATAATTTAATAAGTATTCAGAAATAAAAGAAAAATGTTCAAAATCATATTTTAATGAACTAACATATCTTTTGGAATTATCTGTATTATTTAATGTATAAAATAATGAAGCTTCTAAATTATCCTTAGTATATCTTAAATATATATTTGTATACTCTTTTGAAGTGAGGGAATTAAAGTAATTATCTCTTTCATCTTGTGTTTTATTAAAGATATTCTTAAGAGTATGTATTCTATCTTCTTTGTTTTCTTCTGAATTTAAATATATTTTTTCTAAACTTATAGAAACTTCTCTTACAGGAGTATAATCAATAGCAAAAATCATATTTGATTGATCCTTTTCATATTTAAATTCACTATTAAAATTAAAATAATCATTTAATCCTGATGATAAGGTAAGAGCTTGTAAATTTTTATTAAAGTAAAAAGACAAAGCAGTATTTTTATAGGTTTTAGATACTTCTATAATACCATTTGAACTACCTTTATTAAGATCATACATATATAATGCCATTTTAAAATTATTTTCATAAACTAAATTAAAACCATCCTGTCCCAATTGTTTTAAAGTTCTATCACTACTGTTAGTTACTTCATTTTTTTTTGTAAAAAAATCAACCAAACTATGAGTTTTGCTTACACTAAAATTACTTATTTCTCTTCCAAAAGAAACTGAATAAATATCATCATGGAAATATCTTTTTAAATAAAGTTCTCTAATATCCACATTGTTTTGTTCATTGGAATGAAAATCTTTCATATGTAATATAACAATGGAAGAAAAAAAGTCTGTATTATTTAAAGATGAACTTCCTTCAAATAAAACTCCAAGGCTTAACTTCTTAGAATCTTGTGCTTTTTTACTTTGAGAATAATTTGAAAATCCATAGATTCTATCTATTTGTGGCTGTGCAAATAAATGAATAGCTAAAAAAATAAAACTACAAAGAAGTCGCATTTTTAAAAGCTTTCTTAATATTTGATTTTTTGAACAATCTATTTGGTAATTTCATATGTTTAACTTTTTTTATATAAACTATTGATTGACTAGATTTTGTTACAAATTTATATTTATCAATAATATTTTGATTATTGTAATAATAATATACTGTTTTTAAAAGCTTTTTAGAATATGAAAAAAGCTTAGCATTATAAAGTTTATTATTCTTTGTAAATAATACTATTTTATGATAAGTTGAATCTCTTTTCTTTGCCTTAAGAGTATATACCCCCTCTTCTTCTTTTATAAGTTCATAATATCTTTTAAACTCTAATTGTAAAATATCTCCTACAGAAGCATCACCAAAAAGCCTTTGAATAGGTGTTATTCTTATAGTTTTTCTTGAACTTGGAACTTTAATATATAAATTATTTAATATATTTAAAACAACAGTTCCTTTTTCCTTTTTATGTAAAAAAGTTACTAAAGAATTATCATTTTTAACATATACAGAATATTGTTTTTCCCTTGAAACTTTGTTTTTTATTGAAGTAATTGTTATATCAACTCTTCCTTCTTTAGTATTTAACTTTGTATTATCAAATTCTTTTAAAATATTTGCATTTAAAAAATTTGCTATCATAAAAAAAAGTAAATATTTCATCTTAACTCCTTAGTGCCTGCGATATTTTTAATCTTGCGCCTTTTATGCTAGGTTTTATTGAAGCTATCAAACTAATAACTGGAAGGCAAAGAGCAATTAACATTGATTCAAATACCGCAAACTCTAGCTGCAAAGGTACACCTTGGGTTCTAGCAGGTGGTGGTGGAAGTGTTATTTGCATGGAATTGATTAGATAAATACTAGCTTGTCCTAAGGTAAAGGCTATAAACATAGCAATAAATGATACGATTAAAATTTCTAAAGTAATTAAAAATAAAACTTCTTTATTTGAAAAGCCATTTGCTTTTAACATACCTATTTCTTTAGTCTTTGAAATAACACTTGAATTGACTAAACCAAAAACAGTTGAAATTACAACAAATAAAATTAATCCACCTAAAAATAAAAAAAAACTTGTATATAGAGAAACAACAGCTTTATAAAACAAAGAGAGTTCTTCCCAAAAATAAAAGCTAAATTTACTATCTTTCATATATGATTTAGTTTTTTCAAATATTGGTTTTGAGATATTAGTATTATAAAGTCCTACAACTACTTTACTTATCTTATTGGTTCGTAAAAGTTCTTTAGATATTTCAAGTGATGTTATAATAGTTCTTTTATCAACAGCTTGTACTCCTGTAACAAAAATGCCACTAAGGGTTAAATCAATAGCATTTATTGCTCCATCTACTGTAGTGGACATCAAAGTGATTTCATCACCTACTTTTGCTTTTAGTATATAAGCTAATTCTCTTCCTATAATTACTTCATTTTTATTAGGATGTTCAAAATCTAAACCAAGATTTTTACCTTTTATTATTTTTAAAAAAACAGAGGAAAAGTTACTTTCATGTACTGGGTCAATACCTTTACCTAAAAAAACTGTTGATTTATCATCTTTAGAGATTATTCCAGAAAACTCAAGTCTTGGCATAATTGCTTTAATTTGATATTCGTTTTTATTGATGGCTTTTTTTATTTCTTTATATTCATTTGGTTTTATTCCAAACTCTAAAGTTATATTAGTATCTCCAATTTTCTCTTTTTCATGCATAATTTGGAAATGACCAATGCCATTGTGAATACTACTTTGTTTTAAACCTTTAAAGGTATTTTGAATATAGCCATAAGCTAGTATTAATGAAACCACACCTATTACCATTAAAATTATCAAAGTAATATTACTTTTATAATTTCTAAAAATATTTTTCCAAGCAAATTTAAATATCATCTTTTATAACTCCATCACTCATATAAACAATTCGATCACATAAAGGAGTAATTCGAGTATCATGAGTCACTATTAAAACTGCTGTTTCATTCTCTTTTGCTATTTGTATCATCAATTGTAAAGATTTAATAGCCAAAGAAGCATCTAAGTTTGCAGTTGGTTCATCTGCTAATAAAAGTTTAGGTTTTTTAACTAAAGCTCTAGCTATTGCAACTCTTTGTTGCTGTCCACCTGAACAATACTCTATTTTTTTATCTATTTCATTATCTAAATTTAGCTGTTTTAAGCAGTTTACAATACTCTGTTTTGATTTATTGCTTGTAAAGAAAAGTTGTTCAAATACTGTTAAATGTTCAAGTAATAAAAACTGTTGAAAAATAATTCCTATCTCATTTTTTCTTAACAAACAAACTCTTTTTTTATTGGAGTAATCAATATCTTCACCATTTAAAGTAACATTACCTTTATCAAAATCTTCAATAGCTGTTATACAATTTAATAAAGTAGATTTACCACTTCCACTAGGTCCCATTAAAGCAACAACCTCTCCTTTTTTTATGTGTAAACTAGCTCCTTGCAAAGGGTGGGAATCTTTACTAAAACTTTTATATATATTATCTATTTTTAACATTAAAATTTATTCTTTATCAATAATTTTTTTGAGATTTTGCTTTATTTTATCATTAGTAATTAGCTTAAAATAAACATCTCTTTTTTTAACATTTTCATATTTATTAAAAAATAATACCATTGCTTTTAATGCTTTATCATTTATAAGAGGAGGAAGTCTTTTACTTTTGTACATAGTGATTAAATATCTAAGATCTTCTTGTAAAAATGCTTCTTTTTTTAAAAAATCTGGTACATTTAAATATGAATAAAATCGAATAAACCTATATTGTATATTATTAGGTTCTAATCTTACACTTTGATCAAGAAGTTTACTTCCATCATCAACATAAGCTAATCTTTTCCAAGGCCAAAAAGTATATTTTGCAAGCTTCATTGTTAATGAACCAATATAAACATCTCTTAAAGTACTAATTTTTAATTTTTTAAAAGAATCTATGGCTAAATTTACATCTTTTTCTAATCCTTTACTACTAGTAGCCTTATTAAATAAAGATATAGCCTTTTCTAAATCTTTTTTATCTTTATTTATCTCATTAGCATTTACAACAAATACAAATAATAAACTTAATACAATTATTTTAAACATTTTATCTCCTTAAGATAAAGTACTTTTAATTATAAAGTACTTTATCTTAAGAAATACTAAAGCTAATATACTTAAATTTTTAAAATTATTAAAGGAATTATCATGTAATTTAATCGATTTAAATAAAAGGCATTAAATTTTTGTATTAAATAAAAGAAGAATCTATAATTTTCAAATTTAATAATTCAACTTTAGAATTATTTTCTTGGCTAGATAATTTAGTTAAAAGTGTAAAAGACTAATCAGATTTTTTTTCCTTTTCTCTTTTCCTTCTTTTTCTTTCATCTATTTTTTCTAATAATGCAGAAGTAAATATACTTCCAGGAATAGCATAGAAAGCAATTCCTAAAAAACTCACAATTGTAGTTAAAACTCTTCCAAAAAATGTAATTGGATACATATCTCCATACCCGACTGTTGTAAAAGTAATAATAGCCCACCACATGGTTGTTAACATACTTGAAAACACTTCAGGTTGAGCATCTTTTTCAAAATAGTAAACTAAAGGTGTAATAGTTAGAACTAAGATTAATAAACTTATTAAGATAAATAGAAATTCCTCTTTTTTATCCTTTACGATACTTAATATTAAATTATCTACTTGAGCAAATTTTGACAGTCTAAAAAGTTTAAATATACGCAAAATTCTTAAAGCTCTTAAGAAACCAAAATCAAGATTAAACATAGATAAATAAAATGGAAGTATTGCTATTAAATCTATAATCATCATAGGACGAAATATATATTTTGTTCTACTAGTATTTTGATTATAACCTGATGAATATACCCTAAGTATATATTCAAGAGTAAATAATAAAACATTAAAAAAATTAATTATATTAAAGAAAGGAAAAAAATCACTTAAACTTTTTTCTGTTTGTAAGAACATTATTATAATACTTATTAAAATATTGAAAAAAATTAAACATTGTATTAATAATCCATATTTATGTAAAGTTGGATGTTCAAATATTGTATATAACTCTTTTTTTAAATTCATTTTAAACTCTTTTATTGTCTTTTTTCAAAATGCTGATAATCTTTTATGCTTATCCAAATACCACCCCATTTCCATCCATATTTTTGAAATATTCTAACAACTTCATCATTTTTTAGAAGTATTGCTTTACTACTATATGAAATATCATTAGGTACTACCCTCTTTCTATATTTTAAAGATTTTTCATGTGATATCTCACCACTTTTTGATATATATGGATTTTGTATTGGATTTATATCAATTGCTTTACCATATGCGTGTTTTGACCATTTTGTTGTATTTTCAATAAATCTACAATTATATGCAGAAGTATTATTATCTTCTATAGAAGAAAAATCATTAGCTTTATAATTACTAACTAGTTTCATTTTTTCAATTGGATATTTTATATTATATAAATATTCAAAGATTTTAACAATATCACTAGCTACATTTTTATGAACAATAAGCTCACCTATTTTTGTATTTCCTTTAAAATCTATATGCTCTAAATTTATATATCTTAAATCTTTTAAAGTCACGGGACAAGCATAATTATGAGAATTTCCTTTTATCATTTTTTCTTCTATATTTTTACTAATACTTGTAATTTTATAATTATAATTAGCAAACAAAATTGTTGACAAGATTGATATAAAAATAGATATTTTTTTAATATTAGTTCCTTTTTAATTAAATTCAACTTTTTTATTCATGAGTCTTAAGATCTCATAAGTTTTACTAACATCATATGTAGCACTGTGATAAGAATTTGGATCAAAATCTATTCCATAAAAAATACAAGTTTCATCTAATTTTGGATTTTTTAATTTACCATTTTTATTCAAAGCTTTAACAATATGTTTATTTTCTTTCATTGTACAAAAATGATTTTCAAATTCTATAATATTATATAAATGCCTTAACTCAAAACTTATATTATGAGCTATAAGAGTTTTTGTGTTCTTGCAAAAACTTACAAAATCATCATCTTCACTAAAATAAGAGCTATATGATGCTCCTGCTCTATGTTTTAATATTTTTTCAGGTGTTAATTTATGTACAGCATACGAATATGGATTTACATCCCATCTGGATAAATAGTATCTATGAAATTTATCTATTACTTTATAATCATTGTTTTTTAATTCAAGTTTAACAGCAGCAACTTCTATAACATCATGTTCATTCGTTGTATTTGTTTCAAAATCTAGGATAATCATACCTAAGTATATAAAACTTAGACTAAATTCTAAATATAAAGATTATCAATCTTAGTAAAAATAATTAATACTTATAAATAAAAGTTTTTTTTATTTTTATTTGATACAATACTAAATAATATATAGCCCAAATTAAGGAGTTAATTATGATACTACGTGGAGTTACATTAGATTTTGATGACATTAAATCATGTGGATTACTACCTGACTTGTGTATTGATTGGGATCATGGATCTGAAGAGTTATCAGAAAATGAAAAACTTATTTCTTATTGGGATCAAAATGTAAAAGAGCTACTTGATAAAACTCAAAATGTTGTCATAGGTAATATTGCTAATAAATCAGTTGTTTATTCAGCTGATGAAGAAGCAATTGATTTAATAAAAGAAACTTTTAAAGAGATTGAACTATCAAGTGTTTCTTATAGTGATATAATTGAATGTAAAGAGTGTATAGTACACGACTACTTAAAATAATAAAGAAATATAGACTTATTTTAAGTAAATAAGTCTATATAAATCTAATTACAATCATAGTTTTTTGTTAAGATTTTTAGTTCATTACAAGAGAAACCTGCTTGTCTTCTTAAGTCTACATTTAAATTATGTTTTTTTTGAGTACTTCCTGGAAATATTTTTTCTAAAATTTTAAAATAAGTAGTTTCTGAATCTAAATTCAATCTATTACATTCAAACTTAAACCATTTATCGCCTTTTTTTACATGATCAACTTCTTCTTCTAAAATTATTTCTAAAACATTTAATATTTTTTTATTAAAATCATCTGGATTAGAGTTTAATTTATCCATAATCTTTGGATTCTGTTCTAAACCATTAGCTTCTAAATATCTAGGGACTACTGCCATTCTAGATAGTAAATCTGGTGTTTTCTTCATAGCTTCAAATAATGAATCATGAACATCCATTGAACCATAATAAGAACCTAAATCATGAAGTAGATTTTCGATCATTAAAAAATGTCTAACTTCATCATTTGCAACTTCTAGCCAATCTTCATAAAATTCCATTGGCATATTTTTAAATCTTAAACATGAATCAAGTGCTAAGTCAATTGCAGAATATTCTATATGTGCAATTGTATGCAAAAGTTTAATCTTACCCTCTTTTGTATTTACATATTTTCTATTTTTTACATTTTTAGGCAAAATAACATTTAAATAACCAAAATATGATGGCTTATTCATTTCATATGGAATATAAGAATCACTAAATTCTAACTTTGTTTTAAAAAAATTAATATAAAATTCTTTAAAACTTTTAATTTTAGCATTTGGTTTTGATTCTAATATAATATTTTCCAATAAATAATAATATTTCATAATCTTCCTTACAGCTGTAATGGTATATACTATAATAAATTTTACTAAAAAAAGGTTAAATAATAATGAGTATAAAAATCAAAGCAATGGGGGACTATCAGACAAACTGTTATATTATAACAGTAGATGATAAGGACATTATTATTGATCCTGGAGTAGATGCTACATCTTGGGTCAAAAATAATGTTAAAAATCCTATTGCCATTTTAAATACTCACGGTCACTTCGATCATATATGGTCAAATAAGGAACTAAGTGATTTATTTAATATACAAATTTATGCTCCCAAAGACGATGCATTTATGCTTGAAATTGATCCTTTTCAAATGGGTATGACTCCATCAAAAGCAGACATTTTAGTTAATCCTGATCAAGAATTAAATTTAAATGGAATTAAAATTAAATTTCATTTTTTTCCTGGTCATACGCCTGGATGTTCTGCAATTGAAATAGAAAATAACTTATTTACAGGAGATTTTATTTTTAATGGATCTATTGGAAGATGTGATTTTCCTTATTCAAACCCTGAACTAATGATAGAAAGTATTAATAAAGTTCTAAAATGGGGCAAAGATATAAAAATTTATCCAGGACATGGACCTTCAACTAATTTGAATAAAGAAAGAAACTCTTTAGAAAACTGGAAAAACTATCTATAGGAGATGATATGAATAACACTACACAATTAAATTATAACAATATAAAAACAATTATTTCTTTAAATAAACACCTTATTAGTCTAAAAGATGTAAATGAAATCTTTAAATATTTATCTTCATATTTAAAAGAAGATTTTAATATTTATCAATTTTCAGTAAAGATTAATAATGATCTAATATTTATGAATTGTAAAGAAAATGAAAAATTATCCAATGAAGATTTTATAATTAAATTAAATCAAGAAGACCAATTGACAATTTCTATTTTTTATTTTGATGAAGAATTTAATGTTATAAATGATGGAATTGATTTAATCAAAACTATTTTTAATATATTATCTCAGACTATTTATAATAAATATTTAGAATATAAATTAAAAAAAATTACATTAATAGATACTTTAACTGGACTTTATAATAGACAATATCTTGACCAATATCTAAGAAGTGCCCTTCCTTTATCTAGAAGAGAAGATAAAAAAATAGGTTTTTTAAAAATAGGTATTGATCATTTTAAAGCAGTTATTGATGAATTTGATTATTTAATCGGTGACAAAGTTGTAGTAGAACTAGCTAAAACACTTGAAGAAGATGTTAGAACTTCAGATATTATTGCGAGAGTAGAATCTGATGAATTCTTAGTTATACTTCACAATATAGTCGATGAAGAAAATGCTATTATGGTAGCTGAAAAAATAATCAATCATTTTAAGGATTTAAAAGTTATTGTTAATGATAGAACTAAACAAACTTTAATGAAGACTTTATGTGTAGGTATAGCAATTTATCCAGATGATGCAGAAAGAGTAGATGAAATATTTAGATCTTCTGATATAGCATTATATGAAGCAAAAAACAAAGGAAGAAGTACGTATTTTAAATTTCAAAAAGAATCAGATACAATAGATTTATTTTAAGGTAAATTATGAAAAATAAAATTTTAAAGTTAATCAAGGATTCTGCAAATAGTCAAGATGCCTATAATGATTTAGAAAATATTTATGAGCTTTACGATCAATTGCAATATTCATCTAATATAAAACAAATGGGTGAAGATATATTTATGTGGTTAAATAAAAATTTTAAAGTTGATAATCTAGCATTTTCACTCTTTGATATAGAGAATAATAGTAAAGAGAATGTTTTTTTAAAGGGTGAGGAGTTTAATTTAGATGACAATTTTTCTTTTTTCTTTATAATCAATACGCATACTAAAATTAATGCAATTGTGTCATTTAATGCAGTATCTAAAACTCATTATGAATTAATTTCTGAACAATACGATACTATAGAATCTGCTTTTTTTCAAATATCTCCAATAATTCAAAATGGTATTATAAAAAAGAATTTTATTGAATCTTTATCTTTAGATTCTGTTACTCAAGTATATAATAGATCATATCTTATTGAAAATTTAAATAAACAAATAGTTCTATCTAAAAAAGATCATACTTCGATATATTTTTTAATGATTGGAGTTGACCACTTTAAAGCAATTATTGATGAATTTGATCATAGTATAGGTGATAAAGTTTTAATAGAATTAGCAAAAGTTATTCACACTAATATTTCAGAGTTTGATATGGTAGCTAGATTAAGTGGCGATGAATTTTTGGTATCATTACTTAGTACCAATAATTTAAATGATGTTATTAATATTTGTCAAAAAATAATTCAAGACTTTAGTGAATTAAAAGTAGCAGTTAATGAAAATGGACAAACATTACAAAAGACTATTTGTATAGGACTAGATAAATATGAACAAGAAATCAAAAATTCTTCTATAGATAATACTATCAAAAATGCTGATATTGGAATGTATGAAGCTAAAAACAAAGGAAGAAGTCAATTCTTTAATTTTAAAGATCTAAAAGATGAAGATTCAATAGAACTTTTTTAATTTATTGAATCTTTTTTGCTTTTACGTAAACTCTTTTAGGAGCGGGATATCCTTCCACTGTTTTTGTTTTATCTTCTAAATCTAAGAAATCATCTAAACTTTGATCAAAAGACCATTGTGTTTTTCTTTGTTCTTCATTAGTAGTAGTTGTACTTGCAATAATTTCAATATTATCAAACCCTGCTCTACTTAACCAATTTTTTAAAGCTGATATTGTTGGTATAAAATATATATTAGGTATCTTTGAATATCTTTTATTTGGAGTTAAACAAATTTCATCTTCACCATCTATCATAAATGTATCTATTAATATTTCACCTTTAGAATTTAATCCTCGAGCAAGTGATTTTAATGTACCAACTGGATCAGGGCGATGATATAATACTCCTAGCATAAAAATAAAGTCAAACTTATGATTATAATACTCTAAATGTTCCACACCAAGCATTTCATAAATAATATCCGATTTAACAAAATGATTAATAAACTCAAATTGATGTAAAGTTAAAGCTGAAGGATCAAAGCCAACCATTCTTTTAGGTTTATCTTCAAGCATTCTAAACATATAATAACCGTTGTTGCAACCTATATCTGCAACAATTTTATCTTTTAAATTAAAATAAGGTCTTATTAAATTATATTTGATATTGCTTTGCCATTCACTATCTATTTCTAAACCAAATAAATTAAAAGGTCCCTTCCTCCAAGGTATTAACTTTTTAGCAGTTTCTACAATTAATTCATACTCTTCCTTAGTTAAATCTTCTTTTTTACCTACTGTAAACCAATCATTATAATCTATATTTAAATCAGCTTTATTTAACTCAAACAGCTTTAAAAGTTGAGTATACCAAGGTTCTACATTTTTCCAAGACCTGCAGTCTTCTTTTTTCTTTTTTAATAATTCTATATCCATAATGCAATTATAATAACTATTTGATAAAAATAACGTTTATATGACTGTAATCAAATAAAATAAATACTTTTTTAGTTATACTTCCCAAAATTTATGAATTTTAAATTAAGTTTTACAAAGACTCCACATAAAGTTCATATATATTTAGTATAATATTCATTTATTATACTCATAAAGGAATTAATTTGAAGAAGAGTATTATTGATATATTATTTTCATTTAAAATAATGCTAAGCTTACTTGCAATATTAGCAATAGGTGCAGCAGTAGCAACTTTTATTGAAAATGATTTTGGAACATCAACAGCAAGAGTTCTAGTTTATAATCATTTATGGTATGAATTAGTATTACTATTAACAATGATCAATTTATCTGGTGTAATAATTAAATACAAAATGTGGCGTCATAAAGCTAGATTTTTGTTACATTTTTCTTTTCTTGTAATTTTAATAGGTGCTGCTACAACTAGGTATTATGGATATGAAGGAATTATGCATATTAGAGAAGGAAAGACTGAAAATAGAATGATTTCCTTAGAACCTTATTTACAAATCAAAATTAAACAAAAAGATAGAAGTTTTTATAAAGAATACCCTCTAGAACTAACCGCATTAGGTAGTAATTATTTCAATCATAAAATTAAATTTAATAATAAAGAGTTAGAAGTAAAATTTAATAAATATATGTATGCAAAAAAAGGTAAAAATGACATGAGTATCTTAACCATTGATGCTACATTAAATAATAAAACTAAAACTATTAAACTACCTGGGAAAAGGGGTATGAAAGGAATATCTAAGATTGAAGACTTTGGAGATACTGTTGTAACATTTGAATATGGTTCAAAAGTATTATCTTTACCTTTTTCTATTCACTTAAAAGATTTTCAATTAGATAGATATCCAGGAAGTATGGCTCCTTCTTCATATGCTTCTGAAGTTACTGTAAATAATTCAGATGGTTCATCATTTGATTATAGAATATTTATGAATAGAACCTTACATCAAGGTAATTTTCTTTTTTTCCAAAGTTCATATGATCAAGATGAAAAAGGTACAGTTTTATCTGTAAATAATGATCCAGGAAAATGGCCAACATATTTAGGGTACTTTTTATTAACTTTTGGTTTAGTATGGAATTTATTTGATAAGACATCAAGATTTCGAAAACTTACAAAATACGTTAATAGTAAAAATATAGCTTCTATTCTTTTTGCATGTTCACTTTTACTTTCTTCTTCTGATTTAGAAGCCTCAAGTGATAATTTAAAAGAAGTTAATAAAAATAAAAATGAATTTTCTTTATATTTAAAAGATTTTAAGAAAGATTCTATAAATACTGCAAAACATTTTTCTAAATTAGTTGTTCAAAGTAATGGTGGAAGGATGAAACCTTTAAATACATTAAATAAAGAAATTCTTTACAAACTAAGTTCTAAGGCCTCAAAGTTCGGTATGAATTCTGACCAAATAGTTTTAGGTATGTTAACTCGTCCTGAAATTTGGCGTTCGGTAAGAATGATTAAAATAAAAACCCCAAAACTTAAAAAATTACTTGGAGTTGATTTATCAAGAAAATATATTTCATTTTCTGAAGTATTTAATGATGGTAAATATCTTCTTCAAGATGAAGCCCAAAAAGCATTTATGTCAAAACCAAATGAAAGAGGAACATTTGAAAAAGATATAATTTCATTAGATGAAAAATTAAATGTTGCTTATATGGTTTATAATGGAAATTTATTTAGCTTATTTCCTCAAATTGGAGCAAATGATAATAATAAATGGTATACACCTCTTGCTGCTATTAAAACATTTAAATCAGAAAATCAAAAAGCAATAGAATCAATGGTAAGAGGTTTTATTAATAGTGTTATTGATGAAAATTGGTTAATTTCAAATAAATTTATTAGTATGATTAAACAATATCAAGAAAAAGCTGGCAAAGATGTAATACCATCAAAAGATCAAATAGATAGAGAGCTTGCTTTTAATAATTTAGATATATTTCCAAAAATCACTATAGCTTATGTAATACTAGGTTTTATTATGTTAATTGTTGCATTTATAGTTGTATTCAATCCTAAAATCAAGCCTAAAAAAACAACATTTATTTTCTTTATTATATTATCACTGTTATTTGCTTTACATACATTTGGAATGGGATTTAGATGGGTAGTGTCTGGTCACGCTCCTTGGTCTGATACTTATGAATCTCTTTTATATATTTCATGGTCTGCAATCTTTGCAGGTGTTATTTTCTTTAGAAAATCTCTTTTAGCCCTAAGTGCTGCTGTAATAGTAGCAGGTATATTTATGTTTACTGCGCATTTAACAGGAATTAATCCTCAAATTACAAACTTAGTTCCTGTACTAAAATCATATTGGTTAACTATCCATGTTTCAATTTTAACTGCATCATATGGTTTTTTTGGATTAGGTGCTATTTTAGGTTATATGTCATTAATTATGTTTATTTTTAGAAAAAATAGACCACATTTAGATAATACAATTAAACATATAACGGCAATAAATGAAATTGCATTAATTATAGGTCTATCTGCAATTACTATTGGAAATTTTTTAGGTGGTGTTTGGGCAAATGAATCTTGGGGTAGATACTGGGGATGGGACCCTAAAGAAACTTGGGCTTACGTTTCTATTGTTGTTTATGTTATGGTAGTTCATTTTAGATTTGTAAAGAAACTAAATACACCTTTTGTCTTTTCAGTAGCTTCATTATTAGCTTTTAGTTCAATCTTAATGACTTATTTTGGAGTAAATTTTTATTTATCAGGAATGCATTCATATGCTACCGGTGATCCTGTTCCTATCCCTAACTGGGTATACTTTGTAACAATTATGATTTTCTTTACAATAATAATTGCATACAAAAATAGAAATTTAAAAGATGAAGTTTGTCATAAAGTAAGTAATAACTAAACTCTCTGGTTTATTTATTACTTTAAGGACTTTTCTTTTATAATATAATGTTTAAAGAAGAGGTTCATTATATGGATAAAAAAAAACTTGAAAAAATAATTTACTATACTCAAAACTTACGGCTTCTTTATATAGAAGATAATATTAATGTTAGAAATCAAACATTAAAAATGTTAAAAATTTTTTTTGACACAATTGATGTTGCAAACAATGGAGAAGAGGGACTTTTCTTATTTAAAAAAAATAATATATCTTCCTCTTTTGATTTAATTATTACTGATTTAGAAATGCCTATTATAGATGGTATTTCAATGATTAATACTATAAGAAGCATTGATAAACAAATACCTATTCTAATTTTCTCTGCGCATAGTAATACTGATTATTTTCTTCAAACTATTAGTATAGGAATAGATGGATATGTATTAAAGCCCTATGATATTGAAACAATTTCGAATGCTTTAATGAATATTATTGAAAAAAATAGGCTATCAAATAATGAAGATGATATTGTACATTTAGAATATGATTTTATCTGGAAAATAAAGGAATCATTACTATATAAAGATAATAAAGTTGTTAAACTTACTAAAAATGAAATAAAATTATTTACATTTTTTATTAATTCTAAGGGTACCCTAAAAACATATGATACTATTGAATCTTTTATATTTACTGATTTTAATTCTAATAATAAAAGAATAAGAAATCTTGTTTCAAGATTAAAAACAAAATTGGATTGTGAACTATTTGAATCAATATATTCTTATGGATACAAATTAAAATACAAAAAATTTATATAAATTATTTAAAATATAAATATTGAGACAAGTTAGAGACATTATTTTGCTATAATTGATTACAAATAAATTTAAAGAATACAATGAAATATATTATAATTAATTTAATAGCTTGTTTAATTTTAAGTCTAAATGTTTTTGCTAATCATATTTCATTAACAAAACAAGAAAAAGACTTTTTAAAGAATAATTCTCCACTTAGATTACATAATGAAATAAATTGGCCACCATTTAACTACTATCAAGATAACAAACCAAAAGGTTTTTCTATTGATTATATGAATCTTTTAGCAAATAAATTACATACAAAAGTTGTATATATTACTGGTCCTTCTTGGAATGAATTTATGAACATGCTTCAAGAAGATAAAATAGATGCAATAATTAATATCTCTAAAAATAAAGAAAGATCAAAAACTATAGCTTTCACTTCAATATTTCATTCTGCTGCAAATGCAATCTATGTTAAAATTGGTAATGAGAGTATTGATTCTTTAGAAAAACTTGAAAATAAGACTATTGTAATGCCAAAAGGATTTTTTGCGCAAAAAGCTATTGCTAAATATTATCCTAAAATAAAACAAATACTTGTAAATGATTCTTTGGAAGCTTTAAAACAATTATCTTTAGGTAAAGCAGATGCGACAATTGGTAAAAAAAATGTGCTTGATTATATTATCACATTAAATAATATTTCAGAAGTATCCGCTACAAATTTTGTTGATGACAATAGAATGGTAAGCCTAATTAGAATTGGTACGTCAAAAAAGAAAAAGATATTAAGAGATATAATTGAAAAAGCTCAAAAAAGTATTACGGATGAAGAATTATTATCATTAAAAAGAAAATGGTTTGGGATAAATGATATAAAAGAAACAAGAAATAATTTCTTAACTTCTAAAGAGATAAAATACCTCAAAAATAAAGAAGCTATCAAAATATGTAATGTAAATGATTTTAAACCTATTTCTTTTAAAGAAAATAATAAATTAAGTGGTATTTCAATAGATATATTAAAGAAAATGGAAAAAGTTATAAATATAAGTTTTCAATCAATAGAAACTAATTCTTTAGAAGAATCAATATATTTATTTAAAAATCAAAAATGTGATATTATACCAACTATTACAAATAGTAATATATTAATAGATTTAGCAAAGTTTACAAAACCATATTTAAATTATAAGTTAGCCATAATAACGCAAAAAAATAAACCTGTAGTTTCAAGTTTAGATGATATGTCTAATAAAATTATGGCAAAAAAGAAAGATTCAAATCTTATCAATTTACTTAAGTCTAATTATCCAGATTTACAAGTTATGACTACTGAAAGTGATAGGGAAACATTAGATGCAGTAAGTAATGGAAAAGCATATTTTGCAGTAGAACCTTTACCAATTGCATCATACTATATGTCATATTACGCTTTAAAAAATTTATATATTTCAAGATACACTAATATGTCCTATACTATAAATATGGCAGTTCAAAAAGATAATGATATTCTGCTATCTATTTTAAATAAAAGTATTAATCAACTTAGTGAAGATGAATACAGAAGAATATTTAATAAATGGACTTCCGTTTCTTTTAAAACCACATTTAGTTACAAATTTTTATGGGAAACAATATTTGTAATTTTAATTATAACTATTATATTTTTATACAGACAATATGTATTAAACAAACATAATAAAACTCTTCAAATAGCAAATAATGAAATTGAAAATAAAACTTTTCAATTAGCAAAACAAAAACTTTTATTTGAAAATCTTTATAATAAATCTGCAGATGGAGTATTATTAATTAATAATAATGTATTTACAAGCTGTAATGAGTCTACAATAAGAATTTTGAAGTATAAAGAAAATGAAATAATAAATAAACAACTACATGATTTATCTCCTTATAAACAACCTGATGGTCAAATATCAAAAGAAAAATCAGAAATTATGATTAAAAAAACTTTAACAAATGGAGTGAATTTTTTTGAATGGGTTATAATTGACGCTTTAAATAATACTATTTGGGTTGAAATAGTTTTAACTTCCATAGAGATAGAAGAAAATAGTGTTATTCATACCGTTATTAGGGATATAACTAATAGAAAAATGTTAGAACAAAAACTTGAAGATTTAAATTCAAATTTAGAAGAAAAAATCAAAGAAGAAATAAATAAAAATGAAAAAAGTACTGAACAATTAATACAACAGAGTAGATTAGCCCAAATGGGTGAAATGATCTCTATGATTGCACATCAATGGAGACAACCACTTGCTGCTATTTCAGCTACAACAAATAATTTATTAATAAAAATTCTTATTGACGAAAAAGTTAATAAAACAATTTTTGAAAACGAATTAAAGTTAATCAATGATTATTCTGGTTATTTATCATCAACAATAGACGATTTTAGAAACTTTTTTAAACGTGATAAAGAAAAAGTTACCTTTGATTTAGAACTTTTGATATTAAAATCAATAAATATAATTAAAACTTCTATTGAGTATAATAATATATCAATAATAACTAAGTTTAATCCCAATATTATAATTTACTCATATTCTACTGAAATACAACAAGTAATTTTAAATATTTTAAAAAATGCAGAAGATGTATTAATAGAAAAAAAACAAGATTTTAAAAAAATAGAAATTTCCACTTATATAAATTCTAATAATGCCATTATAAAAATAAATGATAATGGAGGAGGAATTAATACTTCTAATATTAAAAAGATATTTGATCCGTATTTTTCTACAAAAGTTAATAAAGATGGAACAGGATTAGGTTTATATATGAGTAAAATTATAATTAATGAACATTGTAATGGTAAGCTAACAGTTTTAAATGAATTAAAAGGAACCTCTTTTGTTATAGAATTACCATTAAATAAAAATACAAATATGGAAAATGAAAATGGAAAATAATATTAAAGAACTTATTAATTATTCAAATAAACTAAAAATAATATTTATTGAAGATAATGATGACGTAAGAATTCAATTAACAAAACTGCTAAATAATTTTTTTAAGTATATTGATATAGAAATTGACGGTTTTAGTGCTTTAGAAAAATATAATAGCTTTTATAAAAAGAATAATAAATATTATGATCTTGTTATTACTGATCTTAGTCTACCAAAATTGGATGGTATTGGTTTATGTAAAGAAATTATGAATATTAATCCAAACCAATTAATATTAGTAATATCAGCTCATACAGAATCTAATAAACTTATAAAATTAATTGATATTGGAATATATAAATTTTTACAGAAACCTGTTGATTATAATAATCTATTGAATAGTTTAACATTAATAATAACAAAAATAAAAAGAGAAGAATCTTACGAAAAATTAGAAAATCATATAAATATATTAACAAAAGATAATGAAGAACTTAGTCATCAATCAATTACAGATAAACTTACTTCCCTTTATAATAGAAGATATATAGATCAAATCTTATTGAAAAAAATTTCCTTATTTGAACTTAAATCAAAGATTGAATTATCAATAATTTTTATTGATATTGATGATTTTAAAATTATTAATGATATTTATGGGGATTTAATAGGAGATAAAATTTTAATTGAGTTTGCAAATGTATTAAAAGAAAATATTAAAGAAAATGATATATTAGGTAGATGGGGAGGAGAAGAATTTATTATTATTTCTGATAATACTAGTTTGAACTCAAGTATATTATTATCTGAAAACATTAGAAAAATTATTGAAAAAACTAAATTTAATAAAATCGAAAAACTAACTGCAAGTTTTGGTATTGCAGAATTTAAAGAGAATGATAATATATCAACACTTATCCAGAAAGCAGATATCAGTCTTTATAAAGCTAAGAGAGAAGGTAAAAATAAGGTTTGTACTCTTAATATTTAAGAAAACCAAATTGTATTTTTATAAGGTTTTGATTTAATATACTCTAATCTTGTCTTTAAAGAACCTACATGAATCTCAAGTTTATTTCCACTAGGATCTAAAATATATAGTGAATCACCTTCACTTTTATTTTTTTTCCATTCTTTTATTTTATTTTTTTCTAAAATATCTTTCATTATGTTAAAATCTGATTTTTTAATACTAAAAGCAGTGTGTGAATAATCACTTTTTATATCAGGTTCATCAAAAGATAAACACAACCATAATTCACCTAAAGTTAAATGTGCACATTTATCCCATTTAACACAAGCTTTAAAGCCTAAAATATCTACATAGAAACCTAAAGACTTTTCAATATATCTTTAGTTGCTAAAGTAAGATGATTTAAGCCATTTAACATGAATTTCCTTTTTTATGTAATGAATAGATAGCATGATCAACTATTTTTCCATTTATATTTTCTGAATTTGAAATTATACCTTCAAGTTTCATATTTAATCTTTTACAAACTGCCCTACTTTTTATATTTTCTACAGCAACTGAAATCTCAACTTTTTCCATTTTTAAATCTTCAGTTTTACAAATATATGGCCATCCTAAAAATTCTTTTAAATGTATATAATCATCTTGAACTAATTTTTCATAACTTGAAGCATAAGATAAGTCTATAATTGATATATAAATAGATTCATTTATTTTGTATTTAAACATTTTGGATTTATTTTTTTTGTAAAGAGTTCCATTCTTTTAACTCTTCTTTAACAAAAAAGTCAATCATAACCTCATATAAATTTCCAATTAACTCTTCAGAAACACTGTACTTAAATGCTAACTCTTTTTTTGAAGAAATAACTTTTGAAACTCTAGTTGAATCTTTGACTGATCTTTCATTAATTTTAAATTTTGATGCTTCTTTTACGTATTGAGCTCTATTTGAAATTAGTTTAACTATTTCTTCATCAATAATATCTATAGATGTTCGAATGTCATTCATATCTTTACATTTATGTGCTTGAAGCATATAAATCCTTTTTTATATTTTTAATAATATTTATATATATTAATATAATATGTATTATTAACTAATTGAACTTAAAAATAAATAAATTATGATATGAAGAAGTTAAATTGGCAGATTATTAAGATACATAAAAAAAGGCAAGATAAAATATCTTGCCTTTTTTATTAGTCAAACGTAAACTTTTTTGAGTATAAAAGTTATAAATACAACTCTAAAGAAAAAGTTTTACTTTTTCTTTACAGCTTTTGCATTAGGTAAATCTGTGATTGTTCCATCAAAGATTTCTGCTGCCATACCAACTGATTCATGTAAAGTTGGATGTGCATGAATTGTAAGACCAATATCTTCAGCATCACAATCCATTTCTAAAGCAAGTGATATTTCGCCAAGTAGTTCACCAGCGTTATCTCCAACTAAAGCCCCTCCAATTAATTGATGAGTGTCTTTATCAAAAATAAGCTTAGTCATACCTGCTTCTGATACATCAGCTGCAATAGCTCTACCTGAGGCAGACCATGGGAAAGTTGATACTTCATAATTAATACCAGCTTCTTTTGCTTCAATCTCACTCATCCCTGCAGTTGCAATTTCAGGAAAAGTATATGCAATACCTGGAATTTGTTTTGGTTCAAAAAATACTTTATGCCCAGCAATAACTTCAGCAGCAACATGTCCTTCATGTACAGCTTTATGAGCTAGCATTGGACCACCAATTAAATCTCCAATTGCAAAAATATGAGGAACATTAGTTCTTAGTTGATTATCTGCACCAACAAATCCCCATTCATCAACATTTACGCCAGCATTTTCCAATCCTAGTTTTAATCCGTTTGGCGTTCTCCCCATAGCTACAAGAACAGCATCATACATTTGAGGTTCTTCTGGTGCATTATCACCTTTGAACTCAACATAAATACCTTCTTTTTTAGGAATAATTGCTTGAGTTTGAGTTTTAAACATAATGTTAAATCTCTTCTGATTAGCTTTTGTATAAATATTTACTATATCTTTATCAGTTCCTGTCATTAATTGTTTACCACGAACAACAAAATCAACTTTTGAACCTAATTTTTCGTAAACAGTACCCATTTCAAGTCCAATAATTCCACCACCCATTACAAGTAATCTTTTTGGAACTTCTTTTACTTCTAATGCATTTGTAGAATCCCAAATTCTTGGGTCTTCATGTGGAATAAATGACATTTTAGAACTCTGACTTCCTGCTGCAATAATACAATTATCAAAAGTTACTTTTGTTTGTTGACCTTCAGTATCAGTATGCTCAACAATAACAGAATGATCATCAAGAAATTTTGCAACACCTTGAATTACTTTAACTTTTCTCATACTAGCCATTTTAGATAAACCATCAGTAAGTCTTTTTACAACTCCAGATTTATAAGCAGCTACTCCAGGTAAATCAATTTCTGGTTTAGCAAATTTTATACCTGCATGTTCAATATGTTCAGCTTCTTCAACAACTTTTGCTACATGAAGTAAAGCTTTTGAAGGAATACAACCAACATTTAAACAAACTCCACCTAAAGTTGGATGTCTTTCTACTAAAACTGTATCTAATCCTAAATCTGCACATCTAAAAGCAGCAGAATATCCACCAGGTCCTGCACCAATAACTAGTACTTGTCCTTTTACTTCATTAGCATTAGAACTAACTTCAACTTTTGAAGATGAAGATGTAGAAGCAGCAGCAGGTGCAGCTTTAACTTCCTCTTTTTTAACTTCAGAAGCTTCAGCTTTAACTTCAACTCTAGCAATTAAATCACCAGAGTTTACTTTATCACCAACTTTTAGAAGAATTTCTCTAACAATTCCAGCGTGAGTTGTAGGTACATCCATAGAAGCTTTTTCAGTTTCTAATGTAATTAAACCATCTTCAACTTCAATTTCTTCACCAATTGCAACCATAACTTCAATTAAGTCAACATCAGTGTCTCCACCTAAATCAGGAATATGAATATCAATAATATTACTCATCATAATTCCTTATAAACTTAATAATCTAATATCACTTAATAATTGTGATAAAGTAGTTGTAAATCTTGCACCATCTGCACCATCAATTACTTTATGATCATAAGATAATGACATTGGTAATGTAAGTCTTGGTTGAAAGTTTTCTCCATCCCAAACTGGTTTAATTTCAGATTTTGATAATCCTAAAATTGCAACTTCAGGAGCATTAATAATTGGAGTAAAGTTAGTACCACCAATTCCACCTAAAGAAGAAATAGTAAATGAAGCACCCTGCATATCTTGTGCTTTTAATTTCCCATCTCTTGCTTTTTTAGATATTTCAGCCATATCTAATGCAATTTCTTTAAAACCTTTATTATTTACATCTTTAATTACAGGAACAACTAATCCATTTGGAGTATCAACTGCAATTGCAATATTAAAATACTTCTTCATGATAATACTTTGTCCATCTGTACTTAATGATGAGTTAAACTTAGGATGAATAGCTAAAGCTTTTGCCACTGCTTTTACAACAAATACTAAAGGAGATAATTTAAATCCATCAGCTAATGCATTTTGTTCTTTTCTAAATTTCTCTAACTCTGTAATATCTGCGTCATCAAACTGTGTAACATGAGGCATAGATACCCAGTTTCTGTGTAAAGATGGTCCAGATATTTTTTGAATTTTTGTTAATTCAATAGTTTCAATTTCACCAAATTTAGAGAAATCTACCTCTTTTAATTCTGGGAAGTTAAATCCTAATCCACTACCAGAAGCTGGAGCTGAAGCAGGTTTGTTTAATTGCTCTTTTACATAAGATTTAATATCATCTTTAAGAATTCTACCTTTTCTACCACTACCTTTAACAAAACCTAAATCTACACCAAACTCTCTAGCTACTCTTCTAACACTAGGACTTGCATAAACTTTTTTAGATTTTTCAGATAATGAAGTTGTACTCTCTACAGATGAATTTACAACAGGTGCTTGTACATTTGATGCAACTTTTTCTTCTGTTTTAACAGCTTCTTTAACCTTTTCTACTGTAGTAGTTGGAAGTTTATTTTCCATTACAACTGTCTTAGTCATTTTAGCAATTAAATCACCACTATTTACTTTTGCTCCAACTTCAACAAATATTTCTAAAATCTCACCAGCAAAAGGAGCAGGAACATCCATAGAAGCTTTTTCTGTTTCAAGAGTAATTAAACCTTCATCAAACTCAACAACATCACCAACACTAACAGTAACATCAATTAAGTCAACATCAGTATCTGAACCTAAATCAGGTACAAACACTTCTTCAACAACCGTACAAATTGTTTGCTCATTTACAAATTGACAAGAAATCTCTGCATTTGAAGATGAACTTTCTTTAAGTTCAGATTCTGCTTCTTTTAACCCCATAGGAGAAGAAGGATCAATAACTGGTGTATTAGCAGAAGTTGTAGAAGCTTCAACTACAGGTGTAGATACAGCTTCTTCTTTTACTTCTTCACTTGAAGCTGAATCATCTTGAATTTCAATTCTAGCAATTAAATCACCACTATTTACTTTAGCACCCACTTCAACTAAAATCTCTTTAATAATTCCAGCATGAGTTGTAGGTACATCCATTGAAGCTTTTTCAGTTTCTAAAGTTATTAGTCCATCTTCAACTTCAACTTCTTCACCTATACTAACCATAATTTCAATTAAATCAACATCAGTATCTCCACCTAAATCAGGAATAAAAATATCTTGAATTTTACTCATCTTTTACTCCTTACGCTTTTAATGGATTGATTTTATTAGCATCAATGTTATGTTTTTTCATTGCATTTGCTAAAACTGTTTTATCTAATTTACCATTTTTAACTAATTGAGCTAAAGTTGTAAATACAATAAAGTCTGAGTCAACTTCAAAGAAAGATCTTAAGTTAGCTCTTGAATCTGATCTACCAAAACCATCAGTACCTAGTGCTTTAAAAGTACCTTTTACAAATGGTGATAATTGTTCAGAATAAATTTTCATATAATCAGTTGTAGAAATAATAATATTTTCATCATCTGAACCTAAAACTTGATCAACATAAGAAATTTTATCTTCTTCATCAATATTTAATAAATTTGATCTATCAACATCTTGTGCTTCTCTTGCTAATTCATTGTATGAAGTTACAGAGTAAACATCTGAAGAAATTCCATAATCTTTAGCTAATATTCTAGAAGCTGTTCTAACTTGTTCTAAAATTGAACCAGAACCTAATAACTTAACTTTAAAGTTATCTTTTGCTTCAACAGTATCTAATTTATATATACCTTTAATGATACCTTCAGCAGAACCTTCTGGCATTGCTGGTTGTTTATAGTTTTCATTTAATGTACTTAAATAGTAATATACGTTTTCTTGTCTTTCTCCATACATTCTATCCATACCATCTTGAACAATAACTGCTACTTCATAACCATATGTTGGATCATAAGTAACACAATTAGGAATAGTATTAGCAACAATATGAGAATGTCCGTCTTCGTGCTGTAAACCTTCACCATTTAATGTAGTTCTACCAGAAGTTCCACCAACTAAGAAACCTCTAGCCATAAGATCTCCTGCTGCCCAACACATATCACCTGTTCTTTGAAAACCAAACATTGAGTAGAAAATATAAAAAGGAATCATAGGACAATTATTTACTGAGTATGAAGTTGCTGCTGCTGCCCAAGAACCCATTGCACCTAGTTCATTAATACCTTCTTGAAGAACTTGACCTTTTTGATCTTCTTTATAGTAAGCAACTTGATCTTTATCTTGTGGAATATATTGTTGTCCAACAGAAGAGTAAATACCAACTTGTCTAAACATACCTTCCATACCAAAAGTTCTTGCTTCATCAGGAACAATAGGAACAATTCTTTTCCCTATTTTTTTATCTTTAATAAGAACATTTAAAACTCTTACAAATGCCATAGTAGTAGAAATTTCTCTCTCACCACTTCCTTTTAATACAGCATCAAATGCATTAAGTGAAGGAATTTCTAAGTTTTCAGTAAATTTTTCTCTTCTTTGAGGAATAAATCCACCAAGTTCAGTTCTTCTAGATTTTATATATTTCATCTCTTCAGAATCTTCTGCAGGTCTATAATAAGGTAATTGCTCTAAATCTTCATCAGAAACTGGAATGTCAAACCTATCTCTAAATTGTCTTAATTGTTTTAAATCAACTTTTTTAACACCATGTGCAATATTCTTACCTTCAGCAGCGTCACCCATACCATAACCTTTTACAGTTTTAGCTAAGATAACAGTTGGCATATCTTTAGTCTCTTTTGCTTTTTTAAATGCTGCATAAACTTTTACTGGATCATGACCACCTCTATTTAATTTCCAAATATCATCATCACTCATATTTTCTACAAGTTTTGCAGTTTCTGGATATTTATTAAAAAAGTTTTCTCTTGTGTAAGCTCCACCTTTTTGTTTAAAGTTTTGATATTCACCATCAACTGTCTCTTCCATAAGTTGAAGAAGTTTACCAGAAGTATCTTTTCTTAATAAATCATCCCATAATTTACCCCAAATTACTTTAGTAACATCCCATCCATTACCTCTAAAATTACCTTCTAATTCTTGGATGATTTTACCATTTCCACGTACAGGACCATCAAGTCTTTGTAAGTTACAGTTAATAACAAATACTAAGTTATCTAAATTTTCACGTCCTGCAAGTCCAATAGCTCCTAAAGATTCAGGTTCATCACATTCACCATCACCCATGAAACAATATACTGTTTGATCACTACAATCTTTGATACCTCTATGAGTTAAGTATTTTAAGAATCTAGCTTGATAAATAGCTTGTATTGGTCCAAGACCCATAGATACTGTAGGAAACTGCCAATAATCTGGCATAAGTTTTGGATGAGGATATGATGAAAGACCAGTACCTTTAGACTCTTGTCTAAAGTTATCCATTTGATCAGCACTTAATCTACCTTCAACAAAACTTCTAGCATAAATACCTGGAGCTATATGTCCTTGATAAAAAATTAAATCTCCACCATCTTTATCATTAGGTGCTTTAAAGAAGTGATTAAATCCTACATCATATAATGTAGCAGAAGATTGAAATGATGATATATGTCCACCAAGTTCTAAATCTTTTTTAGATGCTCTTTGTACCATTACTGTAGCATTCCATCTAATAATTGATCTGATTTTTCTTTCTAAATCATGATTAGCTGGCATTTTAGGTTCATTTGAAACAGCAATTGTATTAAGATATGCAGTGTTTGCACTATGAGGTATATGAGTACCATTTCTTCTTGCATTATCAATTAACTTATTTAATAAGTATTGAGCTCTTTGACTTCCTTCTTCTTGAATTACAACTTCTAAAGCATCAATCCATTCTTTAGTTTCAAGTGGATCGACGTCATTTAAGTTTAAATCTGACATTTATAGTTCCTTTTAGAGTTTTTCATTAGTATTACTACTAATTTTTAAATTTAACTATGAACATATGTTCATTACTTAATTTTTCTATAGCTATTCGCACGTATGAGTCGAATTCTGAGCATATGATACTTTAATTAGCTTAAAATATGCAAAAAATAAAAAATTAATATTTATAATTAAGTTATCTCATATTGAAATAAATTATAATGCAGAAAAAACTTAAAATAAATCTTAAATTATTGAATTATCTATTATAAATTTATAATTTTATATACTTAATAAATCTAAAGGAGTAAAATGATTCATCAAACAACTAAATTCAGAGTTATTCAAACTGAACAAAAAAGTGCCAATGAAAACATGGCAATTGATGACGCATTACTTACTTCTTATAATAAAAATGATCTTGCAATATTAAGGCTATACACTTGGGATAAATCACTAACTATTGGTATATCTCAGGATTTTTCTGAATATTCATTTATAAATGAATACAATGGTAATTTTGCAAAAAGAATTACAGGAGGCGGTATTCTATTTCATGGACATGATTTATCTTACTCTCTTATAATTCCTACACAATTTTTCCAAGGCCTAAGTATAAAACAATCTTATGAAATAATATGTTCTTTTATATTAAACTTTTATAAAGATTTAGGTTTAGATGCGAAATATGCAAAAGATGATTTAAATGTAAAGTTATCTAAAAGCGAATATTGTCAAGTAGGATTTGAAGCTTACGATATATTAGTAAATGGAATAAAAATTGGCGGTAATGCTCAAAGAAGAACAAAAAAAGCAATATTTCAGCATGGTTCAATTCCAGTTTTAAGTCCAAACAAGGATAAAATTGAAAATAAATTTGGAGCAAGTTTAGAAAATATGAATATTAATATAACATTTGAAGAAGCAAAAAAAAGATTGATTAATTCTTTTGAAAAAAGTTTTAATGTAGATTTAGAATACTCGCAATTAACAAAAATAGAAAATGAAAAAAAAGATTTATTATTAAAGGATAAATATGACTATGCCAACAACTAAGAAAGTTGAATTTAAAAAACCAGAATGGTTAAGAAAAAAAATCACTCCAGCAGCACAAAAAGATATGGAAAACTTACTAAAAGATGTTGGTGGACTTCATACTATTTGTCAAGAAGCAAAATGCCCTAATATAAGTGAATGTTATGCTAATAAAAATGCTACTTTTTTAATATTAGGTAATATCTGTACAAGAAGATGTTCTTACTGTAATGTACTCACAGGACTTCCAACTGAAGTTGATCTTGATGAAATTAAAAAAGTAACTACTTCAGTATTACAACTAGGTTTAAGATTTGTTGTTATTACAAGTCCTGCAAGAGATGATTTAAAAGATGGTGGAGCTGATCAATTTTTTAGAGTAACGAAAGATATATTAGAAAAATCACCAAAAACGCAAGTAGAAATTTTAATACCAGATTTTAAAGCAAAAGAAGAATCATTACAAAGAGTTGTTGATAGTGGTGCTGTAATTATAGGACACAATGTAGAAACTGTTCCTAGATTTTATAAAATTAGAAAAAATGCTTCGTATGAACGTTCACTTCAAGTTCTTAAAAGGTTAAAAGAACTAGGTGGAGATAAAATTAAAACAAAAAGCGCTTTAATGGTTGGACTGGGTGAAACAGAAGAAGAGATGATTCAAGTATTTAAAGATTTACTTGCTGTTGGCTGTAAGTTCTTAAGTATTGGTCAATACTTAGCTCCATCTGGTGATTATGAAAAAGTTGTAGAATATGTTAAACCAGAACAGTTTGCAAAATACAAAAGAACTGCATTAGATTTAGGTTTTGAATTTGTACATAGTACTCCATATGCTAGAAGTTCATATATGGCACATGAATATTTATCAAAAAAGAGTAGTTTATAAAAACTACTCTTAATTAAATCTATTTACAAGTTTAAATATATCTTGTCCATACTCATGCAAAGTCATCTCATCTAATCTAACAGATAAACCAGATATACTGATAGTTCCAACAAACTGATTCTTTTTATTAAAATAAGGAACTGCTACTGACTTTAATCCAAATTCATGTTCTTCATTTCCAATTGCATAGCCTCTTTCTTTTATAAGTTCTATTTCTTTTTGAAGCTTTGTGACACTTGTAATAATATTATTATTAAACTTTTGTAATGTTAATGAATTTATATCAATATCACTAAATGCTATTAAAATCTTTCCAAATCCATTTGTATGTAAAGGTGCATGTAATCCAATTGAGTTTCTTGTTTTTAATACCCTTTTTGATTTATCTACTTTATTTAAATATAAAACTGAATTATTATCTAAAATACCAATATAAGAACATTCTTGTGTTAAATAAAATATCTCATCAAGTAAAGAATGTGTCTTTTGGACAATTTTATCTCTATCATCTTTTTCAACTATCTTTTTTAATAAATCACTTAAAACAATCTCTTTTGATGTGTCTTTATATTCTATAAAATCTTCACTCATAAGTGTTGTTATTAATCTTGACATTGTACTTTTATCAATATCTAATTTATGAGTTAATTAAAAAATCGGGTGCGTAATTTTCTATTTTTTCTTATAATTCACTAGATAGTAATCAACTAAATTTAGCTTAAAACTTTTACTAAGTCCACGATGTAAACTTATCATATTTTTCATGTGAGAGAATACTCCACCTTCAAGTGCATTTGTTGTATTTT
>JAAETO010000170.1 GCA_024228275.1 Arcobacter sp. | reverse complement strand
CCTTATCTGGATTCTTCCTTACTTGCTCTTCAAATAATGAATGTATCGTTCTATCTCTTGGATATTCTACTTCTGTTTGGTTATATCCAACAATTAACTCTTCTCTTTGTTCTTTATTTAATAACTCTATCTCTTTGATTCTATTTTTAGATACTAAATCATTTAATACATTTTGCATTTGAATAATCATGACTTGGATATCTTTTCCCCTATAATATTTTTCATCATATGATAGATTTATAGTTAATTGTTCTTCATGATAATCACTTAATAAAGTAAGAGCATAGTTCGTTTGTTCTTCTATTTGAAAATTATCAATTATTAATTCTGATTTATTATTCTCTTTTAGGGCTTCATCTACTGGATAATTTTCATACACTAAAATAGTGTTAAACAATTTTTCAGGAGTATTTAAATTAGCATATTGTGCGATCTCATTAATAGAACTATATAAATAGTTATTCATATCTATTTGATCTTTATGTAAAGAGATTAACCATTCACGAATTAAATCATTTTGATTGAACTTTACTCGCAAAGGGATTGTATTAATATACAATCCAACTTTTTGTTCTATATTATCTAAAGAAGGTGGTCTTCCTGAATGAACCACTCCAAATACCACATCTTCACTCTGCGAATAGATACTTAATATAAATGACCATGCCGCTTGGACTAAAGTGTTCATAGTGATTTTATGTTTTTTTGTAAACTCACTAAGTACTTTGGTTTCACCTTTAGATAAGAGTATTTTCTTTTCTTGATGCTTCCCTTTGGCGTCACTCCTATCTAATACGTTTTGTTCTATATGTAATTTATTTACCTCTTCAAACCCTGCTAAATAATTAGACCAATACTCTTTCCCTTTATTTTTATCATAGCTATTAATATATTGTATATAATCAGAGTAATTATCTTTTTCAAAAAATAGTTCTTGACCTTTACCTAAATCATTGTATACCTCAAATAGCTCTTTAAATATAATAGGTAAAGACCACCCATCCAATAAAATATGATGATGTGTAAATATGAAGTGATAATTATTTTCTTGACACTTAAATAGTTTTAGAGCTATTAACGAATATTCCTCAAACTTAACCTCTTTAGTTTGAGCAATTTTTATAGATTGAGTAATGATATCATCTTGTTCCTCTTTTGATAAATGGGTTATATCCTTATAACTAAACGGTATTTTTTGTGACTTATATACTAATTGATGAGGAACACTAACTTCTTTATGTAAAAATACACTTCTTAAAACAGAGTGTTTATCCACAATATATTGGAATGATTTTTCAAACCTATCTATATCTATTGTATTTTTAAATTGACAAACCATTTGCTCTTTATAGGCTAAATCACTACTATCATATAAAGTATGAAAAAGCATACCCTCTTGCATCGAAGATAAAGTATAAATATCCTCGATATTTCCCATATTATTACTGACTATACTATTATCTAATTCATTTTGTGTTAATTTACAATAAGAAAAATCAGATGGAGTATAAGCTACTAAACCATCTTTGTCTCTCAATAATCTAATAATACTTTCTAACTTTTGTATAAATAATGTAGAAATCTCTTCTAATGCTTCTTCATCATATAACTCATTAGTACAGCTAAAAGAAGCTTTAAACTCTAAATCACTTATAATACAATTTAGATTTATATTCTTCATCTCATCATAGCCCAAAGCAAAATCTTCCCCAGTGTTTTCACTAGAAGGAGTTAAAATACTAGAATCATCTTCATTAATAATATTGTCTGATTGTCCTAAATAATTAAAAACAATCCCTTTGTGATCTTTAATTGATAAACTATTTCGTACCTCTTCATCTTTATGGTAGTATTTGAGCCACCCATAACTTATACCATTATTGGGTACAGCCCTTATCTGCTCTTTAATACACTTAATACTCTCTTCATCTTTCCCTTTTGTATTTAATATTAAAGGGTATAAAGATGTAAACCACCCAACACTTCGTGTTGAATCAATCCTCTCATCTATCTCATCTCTTCCATGCCCTTCTAAAAGTATTAAAAAGTCACTCTTTTTAGTATATTGTTCTAAAGCCATTACCAATACGGATAATAAAATATCATTAATTTTAGTATTATAAGCTTGATTAACCTTTGTTAATAACTGTTGTGTTAATTGCTTGTTTAGACTTACATTTTTCGTTAAAAGCTTTAACGCTTCACTCTCATCTACTTTGCGAGAAACAGTTGCTACCTTTTGATTTACAACATTTTCCCAATATTTCAAATCATCTTCAAATAGTGATTCTTCTGTAGTCTCTTTTAATACTCTTACATAATCTTTATATGAAGTTGTTTTTAACCCAAGTGTTAATGGCTGACCAGCTTTATAAGCATTAAAAAGCATTAGAAAGTCTGCTATTAATATTCTCCAAGAAACACCATCTACGACTAAATGATGTAGTAGTAAAAATAACCTATTTTTAGCATATTTGTCATCCGTTTTTATAAGAATCACTTTACCAATTGGTCCATTTTCTATATTTAAGCTTTTTTGATGTTTATCACAAATCTCTGTAATATTTTTTCTTGATTCTTCCTCCATAATAGAAATATTACTCTTTTGAGTATAAAGAATACTATTTTTATTAAATCTTGCTCTTAATATATCATGTTGTTGTATTATCATAGCAAAAAGCTTTTCAATAGTCTTAATATTAATAGTTTTATCTATATCAAAAAGAACACTTTGATTAAAGTGATTTAAATCTCTTGAATTGCTATTTAAAAATTGTGTTTGTATAGGATTTAAGAAAGATTCCCCTTTTACTTCTTCTTGTTCACATAATCTATGTATAGTACTTTTATTGACTCTCTTCGTTAACTCTTTAACATTACCTGATTCAAATAAGTCTTTAACTTGTATATTTAATCCAACATTTTTAGCTCTAGCAACTACTTGGATACTAATTATGGAGTCTCCCCCCAATTCAAAAAAGTTATCATTTATACCCACTCGTTCTACACCCAATACCTCTTCAAATAGATCTACTAATTGTTTTTCTATTTCATCTCTTGGTGCAACATACTCTTTTGAAGACTGAATATCTATCTCTAATTT
>JAAETO010000169.1 GCA_024228275.1 Arcobacter sp. | reverse complement strand
GTGGATATTAGAAAAGAATCTAAAACCTTTGGACAGCATTTTTCGATTATCCTTGATAATAAGGAACAACTGCAATTATTTGTCCCCAGAGGATTTGCACATGGCTTTATTACACTTACCGAAAGTTCTGTTTTTTCATATAAATGTGATAATTTTTACAATAAAGAATCAGAAGGAGGAATCATCTATAATGACGCAACCTTAGCGTTAGATTGGCATCTTCCGAAGGAAGATTTTATTATTTCAGAAAAAGATTTACAACTTCCTAGTTTTTTGGAAGTGACGGGATGAAGAAAGTTTTAGTTACAGGAGCCAGCGGACAATTAGGAAAGTGCATTAAAGATGCCTCCCTAAAGTTCCCAGATATTAAATTTGATTTTAAAACCAAAGAAGAACTAAATATTGAGGATGAAAGTTTGGTAAAAGACTATTTCAGTAAAAGTAATGTGGATTATTGTATTAACGCAGCAGCTTATACTAATGTAGAAAAAGCAGAAAGCGAACCAGAAAAAGCCCTTTCAATTAATGCTGAAGCAATTAAAAATTTAGCCGTCTGTTGCAAAGAAAGCGACACAATACTTATTCAAATTTCCACAGATTATGTATTTGATGGAGAGAAAAGAACTCCTTATACAGAAAAAGATAAAACTAATCCGATTAATGTATATGGCGCCTCAAAATTAAAGGGAGAGCAATATGTACAGGAAATATGTAAAGCGTATTTTATTTTTAGAACCTCCTGGTTATATTCTCAATACGGGCATAACTTTTACAATTCTATTTTAAAGTTTGCTAAAGAAGGTAGAGATTTAAAAATAACCACGGAACAGACAGGAACACCTACCAATGCTAATGATCTAGCGAAGACCGTATTAAAAATTATAAGTTCTGGAAGCAAAGAATACGGTATTTATAATTATAGCAATACGGGCGAAGCCACATGGTTTGACTTTGCAAAAGAAATTTTATCACAAACCAATCAATTAAGCACAACAAAACTTGCAAAAACCGACCATTACCGTACTTTTGCAGCAAGACCAAAATACAGCGTTTTGGATAGCACAAAGATTATAGAAACATTAAACGTTAATTCTATTACTTGGAAAACAAGTTTAGAATTATTAGGACAAGATAATTATATAATATAAAAAACGATGGGACATACAAATAGTGACGAGATAGATTTAGGGATTGTTTTTAATAAAATAAAGCAAGGGTTTAATAATATCTTAATTAGTCTTTTTAAAGGCTTTCAGTTTTTACTTAAGCATTGGTGGATAATAATTATTTTAGCTCTAGCAGGAGGAATAATTGGGTATTTTATTGAGAAAAACAACGAACCCAATAAAGAAACAACGATAATTGTTCAAAATAATTTTAACAGTTCGAGTTACGTTTACAATGCTATTGAACAATTAAATAATAAAATTAAAGAAGGAGACACGATTTTTTTACAGGAAGCAGGATTTAAGTCAGATATCGAAGGAAATATTATAATTCAAGAGATAGAAATTGAACCTATTGTTAACATTATTGAACTAATGGATAAATCTGTTTATAATTATAGAACCTTGGAACCTTTTTTACAAGAAGCTGAATTTAAAGAAGATCTTTTAACTTCTGAAGTATTTTTTACTGAATACAAGTTTCATAAAATTTCATTACAAACATCTTCCTTTGGAGATCAAAAAACAATACAAAGCGTAGTTGCATTTTTAAATAACAATGAGTTGTTGAATAAATTAAAAAAAGCTTTTGTAATATCAACTCAAGAGAGAATAGAGAGTTTTAATAAGACAATAAAACATATTGACGATGTTATGGAAGCGTTCCCCGAAAAAGAAGTTGATAAAACTAAAGGAGATCAAATTTTTATTTCTACAGGAAGTAATTATCCTGATCTTGGGGAATTGGTTCAAACAAAACTTAATATACTAAACCAAAGAGAAAGATTTGTTACAGAAATTGTAAAATATGATGAAATTGTGGTAATAATGAATAAGCCTGTTTTTCAGGACATTAGGGCTTTAAGCAAAAAAACAAAATATGTTTTACTTTTCGTCTTTAGTTATTTATTCTTTTTTCTTCTTAAAAGCATGTATTTTAACATTAAACATTTAGCCGAAAAGAAATAATTTTTTCTATTTATATTAAGCTATAGTTTTAAATGAAACAAAAAACAATAAATTTCATTAACAATCCACTTATAAAAAAGAGCTTTAAGGTTTTAACATTAAGAGTTTTAGGGGTTGCTTTTTTGTTTACAGTTACATTGTCTATTACTAATAATTTTAACAATGAATTAGTTGGGAAATATGATATTTCAAGATCAATTTTATTCATTTTTGGGAGCATTTGTTTATTAGGATTAAATCAATCAATCATTTATTATTCAGGATATTTTATTGCTAATAATCAACTTAGTTCAATAAAAAGTCTTTATCTTAAAATGATTATTATTATTATTATTACATCTACGCTTCTACTTTTATTATTTTTAACCATTCCTAAACATATTATTAATGAATTTTATAAAAAAGAGGTATACGGCATTGTTTTAAAAACACTTGGAATTTTGTTTTTTTATGCTTTAACAATGCTAAATATTGAACTATACAGGGCAATAAATAAAATTGAAACTTCTGAAATATTTAGGAATGTTTTTAGGTATGGGTTTTTTTTTATTGCTTTAATAATTATAGATTCTTTTGGCATTCACAACAAGCTTGTAGAACTGTTTTTATTTAATTTCATTTTTTTAGGAACCATATCGACTTTTTTTGTTTTCTTTTCTTTAAAAAAACTACAAGAGGATTCAATTAAAGTGATTATTTCATTTAAAGAAATAATTATTAGGTCTTACCCAATGTCTATTAGTATAGTTTGCTTTTTAGCAATGCAAAGCACAGATATAATTCTTTTAGGAAAATTTATGGATTTTAGTAAAGTGGCTTATTATGCAGTAGCAGTAAAATTAACAATGATAATTTCAATTGTTTTATCGTCTGTTAACACTGTTTATGCAACAAAAATTTCTGAGCTATTTGCATTGTCAAACTTTAAAGATTTAAAAGAAAACATAAAAAAAGCTACAAGATTAATATTTATACTTACTATGCCAATAATCTTATTTATGTTTTTTTCATCTAATTATATTCTGTCTTTATTTGGGGAAGATTATATTTATGCAGAAATAGCATTAAAAATATTATTAATAGGTCAAGTAGTAAATACACTAAGTGGCTCTGTTGGCATGTATATGGACATGACAGGCAATCAAAAAATATTTCAAAGAATTATAGTTACTGCATTGGCATTAAATATATTACTTAACTGGATCTTAATTCCAAAATATGGCCTTATTGGAGCAGCTGTTGCCACAACAATTAGTACAGTAGCTTGGAATATATTTAGCGTGTGGTTTTTATATAATAAAAGACAAATAAAAACATTTATACATTAGATGAGGAAAGAAATGATATTACCAAATACTTTTTTAATAGGGGTTCAGAAAGCGGCAACAACATCAGTATATAATTGGTTGTCGCAACATCCAAATATTTGTGCTCCAGTATATCTTAAAGATTTAG
>JAAETO010000168.1 GCA_024228275.1 Arcobacter sp. | reverse complement strand
CAACTCAGCAAGCCCCTTTCGCATCATTTTCTAATGCGCCGTTAGCATAAAGCCACCCGAATAGTGACCCCTACACAACTCAGCAAGCCCCTTCGCCATTTCGTTGGCTATTCTTGCGTTTTTGCCTTATCGCTTTGGTGAGTCAGACAGTTAAAAACTCCTTAATTTATCCTGAGTTCCAATTCACAGGCCTTATTCTTGCGTGCTTCGACCTCACGAAGCTTTACACACCAACCGTCCGTGTTTTCTCAAATAAGCCTTAAGGGGCTTATTTTTTCAACTCGTATCCAGCGGGGCTTATTAGAATGGGGGCTTATTTTTTCAACTGAATTTCTGTTAGTGTCAAAAATTTTCGGCGGGTGCAACTGCATTTCTGTTCAGTCTAGGATGAAAAACAACAAAATAAAACTTGTGGAAATTGTAAAATTGCGGAAAGAAAGAATTTTCTCTTAAAAATGCGCTGTTACGTGTGGTCTCCGCAAGGTAATTATTCTTGAATAATATGTATTCATAGGATCATACATAAATTCTAATAAGCCCCGTGAGGCTTATTGGAGTGTGGGGCTTATTTTTCCACTGGAAAATTTAGTGCGGGGCTTATTAGAGTGCGGGGCTTATTTTAGAAAACACGATATTTTTATAATTCTGGACCGAGAAAAAATAATGAACAATTTCCTCCAAACTGGATGTCATACGGACTTT
>JAAETO010000167.1 GCA_024228275.1 Arcobacter sp. | reverse complement strand
TAACTCCACCATGAGCACTATTATTTGCAAAATTTGGAGTTTTAAAATGTATTCCTGAGTTATCTACTGTTAGTACATTTCCTCCACATTTTAAAGATATTCCATCTGTTGTATCTAGGTTTATCTCTTGGGAAGCTTCATAAAGTATATCTTTAGTATCTAGATGAAAGCCTTCTCTTATATCTACTCCTAAGTCATCACCTATTTGGATAAAAAAGTTTTCTAGGTATTTATCACTTACATCTTGTTCTACGTATTCTAGTAGAGTCTCTTTTATTGTTAGTTTCATATCTTCTTCTAAGATTTGTTTGAAATCTTTTTTTGTGATGGTATTAAAATCTTTATTTAGGTTTTGAGTATAATCTTCTTGAACCGTAGATATTTTCTCTTTTTCTACTGTTGAGATATGATTAAACTTTATATTTTCATTTAAATTGTTTCCTACTGTTAGGATTGAGTCATTTCCTACTGTTTGTTCTTGGTTTTTATCTATTATACTTTTTGAGTTATTTTGGATATGTTTGTTTTCATCATTTAAAGCTAATAGTGAGTAATCTTTTTGTGCTCTTAAAGATAATAGTTCATCTCCTTGTTTATCTTCAAAGGCTAATTCGTTATATCCTATTTTATCTTCATATTGAGGCATTGAGTTTGTTTTTATAAAGGACTTTGTTTTCTCTTTTGGAAGGTTATATGCATTTTTATTTTCATTATTATGCAAGGTTCCTATTATGATGGGTTGGTCTGGGTCACCATTTAGGAAGCTTACTATTACTTCTTGGTTTACTCTTGGTAAGAACTGTGTTCCGTATCCATTTCCTGAATGTAGGTTTGAGAGTCTTAGATAACAAGAAGTTATTTGGTTCTCTTCAAAATGAAACAGTACTTTTATTCTTCCTTGTTCATCTACATCTATTGTATTATCATAATCTTTTGTATTAGAGTTTCCATTTGATACTTTTGCAGTAAGTATTCCATCTATTCTTGGTTTTATTGTTTTTATTTCTGGTTTATATATTATATCTTTTGGTATTGCTTTAAATTCTACTTCATATTGCAGTTTATGTTTTTCTTTTTCATTTACACTTTGTTTATATTCATCTAAAGCATTTGGGAAGAAGCCTTCATATTTTACTTCTAAGATGATTGAGTCTAGTTGTTTATTTGATCTTTCATCTTCTAGGTTGATACACAAAGAGTCTTGGATATTTAACTCTTGGCTTGTTCCTTCAATTATATTTGATTGTACATATTCTCTTTGGCTATCTATTTTTGTATATCTATGTAAATCATTATAGTATGATTCATCAAGTAGATTTAGTTTATCTCTTAGTTTATATTTTTTTATATCAGTTCTTAGTTGGCTAGTACTTTCATTATCTTCTATACTTGTAGTTATATTTGAGCCATATTGTGTTTTATAATCCAAACTTGCTTTATCTTTATCATAGTAATCTTGTATAGAGTTACTTGGCTTAAACTCTTTACTATGGTTAAAAGAACAAGTTGAAGAGTAAGTATGTACATTTACATGTTCATTTAATTCACATAAGCTTAGGGTATAGGCATTATTTGAAGAGTAGTCTATTATTAAGCTATATCCCTCTTCTTCACAAAGCATTAGGATAAAGTCTAAATCACTTTGATTATATTGTGTTGTATATTCTCTTATTGGTGCTGTTATTAGGTCTAGTTTTATATCTAATTGTATATTTAAAAGCTGAGAATATCTTGCAAATATTTCACTTATAATATCACTTGTTTTTTTATCATGGTATATTTCATATCTATTATTTAAACTTAAGTAATAAATTGGAGATACTACTTCTATTTTATACAAGTGTTTTCTTGCTACTACACTATCTTCACTTGCTTTAAATATCTTAGCAAAGATTGTCTTTTTTACTATTGGATTGATTTGGTCTTGTATGATTAGTTCTATATCTGTATCTACTATGTCTTCTACATTTATAAAATCATCACTTACAAAAGTTATATTAAACTTATAAGGAGTATTTACCGCACTTATTCCATCAAATTTATATACAGAAAAACTTCCATCTAATATTCCAAGCCCTAGTATTTGGTTTGGTTTATAGTTTAATAGTTTTAATCTTGCACTTACATCTTGATTTACTTGTTCTCTTAACTGTTTTA
>JAAETO010000166.1 GCA_024228275.1 Arcobacter sp. | reverse complement strand
TGCAAAAAACAATTTAGGATTAGTATGAAATACAAATTAAGAACAGTTAGCTTTATTATCTTTATCTCTGTGTTATTAAATGGATGTGGAAGTAATTTCTACCACTATACTTTTAAGCCAACACCTATAAAAAATGATATATCTAAATTTAATGTAGATGAAGTTGATGTAGCTTTGCATAACTTAGGAAATAAAAAAATAGAAGTACTTAATAAATATCCAAATGAAGATGGATTATCTACAATATTTAAAAATTCATTTATAGAACATCTTAAAAAGAATAAAAGATATTGTACAAAAGGTGAAAATTGTTTTACAATTGATGTTGATGTAAATTACCAAAGAATATTCTCTATTGCTTCTAATTCTGTAGCAGCACCTATTTATAGTTATTTTATTACAATTAAAAATGACAAGAATGAAGATTTAGTTAAATTTAATAGAATAGAATTAGCTATAGATTCTATATCTAGAGATTTTAAAGCTTTTGAGGCATTAGGAAGAGATAGTGTAAATTTAGAAACTGAAAAAAATGATATAAACTTTATTACTAAATTGATTACTAAAGATGAAATTTTACGAGTAGGGGAATAAAAAATCAAGTGTCGTGGTATAAGATGATGACCTTTTGATTGACTCTTTTTAGATTATAAAACTTTCCGATACAACATTATTTTTAATCTATTACAGTATAGAATTCTTTGTAAAAATTTAGAAGTTCACCCCTGTATGACTCTATTTTAATTCTTGCTGAACAAATCATAAATTAATAAATATGATTATATAAATTAATATTTATTTTGAGTTAAATTTGGTATTTTATAATAAATTAATTAAGGATATTTCATGATTGATACTACAAATATGAGTATTATGGCAAATTTAATACAATCAACACCAAGTACTACTTCTAGTCAGATGATATCAAAAAAAGATAGCGATTCTGACTTTGATCTTAGTATTAAAGAGATGGGTGTTAGTTCAGAACTTTTCTCTTCTTATGATTTGGATTCAAATGATTTAGTTAGTAAATCTGAGCTTAGTTCTGCTATAGATACGGCTATGTCAAAGTTTGATGGTAAAATGCCTACAAAAGAAGAGTTTGAATCAATACTTTCTGATTTTGGTTTTGAAGTACCTGCTAATTCTTCTTCAAAAAACTTAACTTCATCTCAAGTTGATACTATCTCTTCAGTTTTAGAAAATTTTGATGCTAGTAATTTAAGTAAAAGTGATGCTTTAGAAATAGTATCAGCTTTTAAAGAAGCAGGAATTCAACCATCTGAAGAACTTGAAAGTGCAATAGCAGAAGAAGGTTTTGATGCGCATGAGATTGGAACTCTTGCTGGTGTACTAGGTCAAGGTCCTGCTGGTGGTGGACATTCTAGTACTGGTGGACAAGGTGGTAGACCACCTGGTGGTGAATCTAGTTCAACTGAAGAATATGATGTAATGGATACAAACGAAGACGGCGTTGTCTCTTCTACTGAAATGGATGGATATAATGGTTCTAGTGCTGATTCAAGTAACGGTTTAAGTACAAATCAACAAAATACTTTAGATAACCTAGAACTTCTTATGCAAACTCTAAAATCAAATAGTAAAGATAATAGTGTAGATACAAATAGTTTTGATGGCTTACTAAAAGCTATAAATGAGCAAAACAATAATAGCGAAATCAATACTTACTTAAAAAGTAATACTACAAGTACAATATTTGACTACGCGTAGATAGCTAGTTTTTTACATCGTATATTTTGATTATGTAAAAATATATGAAGACCTACTGTTTATAATATTTTCACAAAAATAAGTTATGTAGAGATTTTCTACATAACTTATAAGTTAGTATTTTAAATTAATCAAATATTTTTTTATAAACATGACAATATGGAGTCTTACCAGTTCTTACATAGTAGTTCTGATGGTACCCTTCTGCTGCATAAAAAGGACTATGCGGTTTTAATGTAGTAGCTACATCGTAACCTTTTGTTTTTAGTATCTTTATTAGTTTCTCTGTAGTTTTCTTTTCTTCTTCATTATTATAAAAGACTACTGATAGATATTGACTTCCTATATCTGGACCTTGTCCATCTTTTTGAGTAGAATCATGTATCTCAAAAAATAGTTTTGCTAAGCTTTCGTATGATATTTCATCTGGGTTATATATTACTTCTACAGTTTCTACATGTCCAGTATCACCTTTTATTACGCCATAATAATTAGGGTTTTCTACAGTTCCACCCATATATCCGCTAATGACATCTTTTACACCTTTTTGTTTTTCGAAAAGATGCTCAACACCCCAAAAACATCCACCAGCAAAATAGGCTCTTTTTGTATTTGTATAGTCTATGTTCTTATTTTCAGGTACTACAGTCTCTTTACTAAAATTCATAGAAACAAATGCAAATAATGCTAAAGCAATAATTATTAAATATTTCATTTTTAATCCTTTATATGTATAATAATATTAAGATTTTGTGTAGTAAGTGTTTAT
>JAAETO010000165.1 GCA_024228275.1 Arcobacter sp. | reverse complement strand
AGGGAGATATTCATCAAACATATCGTATTTTTTTCTGAGGGAAAAAATCTTTCTATTCAATTCTTTATAATATTCATTATTCCCAGAGCTATCAAATAAATCGACCATCCTTTTTACCTTTTCAGGAAAGTGTATCTCAATTAAATTGAGAAATTCATTTTTTACTTTTTTATTCCGTAAGTGAAGAGGATAAGTAACTAAATTATCTATATTATTCTTTTGGGTCAATTCAAATATTTTGTCTAATTCTACAATGCTATCAGATAAAAAAGGCAATATTGGCATATTTAATAATGAAGTAGAACGGCAAAAACTTGTAAATTGACCTAAAGTTTCTATTCTCTTATGGGGTGATGGAGCACCTGGTTCAATTATTTTTGCTGTCTCTTCGTCAATTCCACTAATGCTTACTGCAACATCCACCGAAATTACTTTTGCAAGTTCTTTTATTAAATCAAGGTCACGGAGTATTAAATCAGATTTAGTAGATAAAAATATAGGGATTTTATACTTTTTCAAAACTTTTAACAGTTTTGGCATTAACAAATACTTTTTCTCAATATGTTGATATGAATCGGTTATTCCCCCAATTTTAATTTGTTCTTTACTATTTCGTTTTTTGTACAGTTCCCTTTCTAAACACTCTGCTGAATTAGTCTTTACTATTATATCTTTGAAAAAATTATCTAAGCCAAGATAATAATGAGAATATTGTGCAAAACAATATTTACAGCCTATTGTGCATCCCCTATAAATATTTACATCTTGTAGTACTGGGAAAGCTTTTTTGTGTTTATGAATAATCGTTTTAGATTCAACTTCTTTAATCATTTAGTTCGTTATTTTT
>JAAETO010000164.1 GCA_024228275.1 Arcobacter sp. | reverse complement strand
TGTCTCGTCCTGAAATAGTGTTACACTAAAAACTTAGTGTAATGAAAAAATCAGTAAATATAGGGTATATCAAACGTACCCAAAAAAGATTATTCTATTTCTTTTAAACTTCAATTAGTTGAAGAAGTAAAGCAAGGTCTTCTAACAAAGAGTCAAGCTAAAACTAAATATGGTATCCAAGGAGACTCTACTATAACCAAATGGTTAAAAAATATGGCAATTTTGATTGGGAATATCAAACCATTAGTCCTATGTCAAAAACACCAGAACAAAAAATACTAGAATTAGAAGCTAAAATTAAATTGCTTGAGAAGCAAAAGAATCGAGCAGAGCATCTAGCTGAACGAGCTGATAAAAAAGTTATCATATTTGATATGCTTGTTGATCTAGCAGAAAAAGAATATAGCATTGATATCAGAAAAATTTTCACACCCGAGTTATCGACTTCTATAGAGAAGAAAACAAAGAAACTCTAGTTTCTACCTGCAGATTACTCGGGGTTAATAGACAGGTATATTATAGAGCTACAAAAAAGTTAAAAAACAGAAGAACGTTAGTGCAACAGGTACTTCATTTAGTGAATCAAATTCGTATCAAAATGCCAAAGGTAGGAACGCGTAAACTCTATTATATGTTAGAGGAACAATTAATCCCCTTAAAAATAGGGCGAGATAAATTATTTAGAATTTTAAAAGCAAATCATATGTAGATAAAACAAAAAAGAAGCTATCATCTTACTGCAGATTCTCATCATCGGTTTAGAAAACATCTGAATCAAATTAAAACCTTAGAAATTTGTAGACCAGAAGAGGTTTGGGTTAGTGATATCACCTATATTGGAAATCGAAAGAATCCCAGTTATTTAGTCTTAATAACTGATGCTTATTCTAAAAGGATTGTTGGGCATAATGTTTCTAATAACTTATATGACAGAACAATATGATCCTTATGAAAATGCAATAGCTGAAAGGATTAATGGAATATTAAAACAAGAGTTTGATATAGATAAGTAAGATGTAGATTTAAAAACTAAAACGATTTTAGTTAAAAATGCTATCAATATTTATTACCAGATTAGACCGCATTTATCTAATTATATGTTAACTCCAAACCAGGTGCATACCCAAAATAAATTAAAAAGAAAAACATATAAAACGTTTTTCGTAACGGAAGAAATAAAGGCAAAAGATACTTGTAGTGAAAATAAAAAATTGTATAATTAAAAAAGAAACCGACCTATCATAGCAACTTTCATGCTACTCTTAGCAAATTGATCAAAAGACCTAACTTATATTGCTTTCCTAAAAATCTTCTTCATAGTATGCTTTTTATAGTGTAAAGTTATTAACGTTTCAAGTATCATTTACTATAAACATTACTTATTAAATAGGCGTTTTGGATATTTAATGCAGTGAATGGTCACTTTTTTACACTGAACAGCAAAACAACTGTAATTGTAACAAAAAGAGGGATTGATTGCATGATTAAAGACATTCGTTGCAAAAATTTGTAGAGGTTTTATTATGCTAGTAGTTTTCCCTTGTAATTAATAGTATAAGCTAAAAAAACTATAAAGAAATATAAACTATAAATGACAATCAAACTATGTAAAAATCAGGAATCACAAAATACAAAAAACACAATTTTGTTAAATAATATAAGTTTTAATTTTTTTTAAAAAAATTAAATTAATAACACTTAATCACAATATTCACCGATAATTTAATCAACCTTCAAAACCTTACAAAAATGAATAAAATTTTTAAATTAATGACGTTAGCTATTTTAGTTTCGTTACAAAGTTGTAACAAACAAGAAATAGAAAAAAACGCAGACTTAAATGCTAATGCACCAGAAACAGGTATTTTACCTAGTGAAATCGACAATCACAATACCGCACATAATTGTGCTACTGTAAAGGATTATTTTGGTCCAAATTCTTATTGGGCTGATTTTATAATAAATACTAGTGAAACTGATTTTTTAAAACAACAAAATATCAACGCATCAAACCTTTTTGGTATATCTGATGTACCTCTATATTTTGCAG
>JAAETO010000163.1 GCA_024228275.1 Arcobacter sp. | reverse complement strand
TAATCTTAAAATAATATTTATATTAGCTTAAGATAAATATTAATATTTTAATTTTTATCTATATAAAAGTCAAAACTTAAAAATTATAAAAGATTACACTAATAAGATTTTAAGAAAATATATAACTCGCTATTCAATACGTTAAGACTCATTATTTTTAGATTATCCTCTTATGATCTAGCTTATAAATTGAGATAAAAAAGAGTAAAAAACAGAACTTAAACCCACAAAATATCTACACAGATATTCGAATAAAGTTTCTTTCTAGTATATTATTGATATGATTTCATTTTAAAGGATATGATATTAATTTAGAACCATGTAGAACTTGCAAAGCACAGATCAAAACAAAAATACGACAATGCCCATATTGTGGAACATTAAATCCAACTGTTAAATTAAAAGAAATCTTTATAGGAATTGCTGGTGTAATTCTTGTAATGTCTATAGTTACTTACTTTATGAATAATTAAATTTTAATTTTTTTTCTTAACAATCCAAAGAAAAGTCCGATTCCTAAACCAATAAAGTGAGCATACCAAGCTATTGGAAGACCTATAAGTAATGGTGCAACTGAGATTAATAAAATCCAAGTAATGATACCTTTTCTTTGATATTTATCAAAATATGCTATATATCCCATAATTACACAAATAGCTCCTGAAGCACCAACAAGATTTACATGATTATCTAAATAATAAATATATAAAAAACTCAAAAGAGAAGTTAGAACTCCACCAATAAAATATACTAATATAAAATCTTTTTTGCCTAAATGTCTCTCAATTAAATTACCAAACTGATATAAAACAAACATATTCATACCTAAATGACCTAGTCCTCCATGTGCAAACATTGAAGATACTGGTTGCCAAAATAAGTCTGCTTTTATAAAATACATATTTAGTCCCATATATAAACTACCATTTTGAATATTAGTTTGAACAAAATACATAAAAACTGTTATTGCAATTATAATATTAGTTAGTGTAAACTCTTTACTTTTGAACATGATTTTTAAATACCTTTATTGTACAATTTATTCTATCTTTTATATTACTCTTATACAAAAAAGACAAATCTGTATTAACTCTAAATATCTCTCTTGCATTAATCCTAAATGATGTTAAAATATAAGATTCTTTGTTTTTATCATTCTCAATGATTTCATATTTTATTTTTAAGAACTTTTCAATATTATTCTTTGGTTTTATTCCTATTTCATTTATAAAAAAAACATCGGTTTCATCTATTGATAAAATTTTTTCAATTTTAGAAGGAGTAAATTCTGGTTTTAAAAAAGAACCTTCAAGTTTATAGTAACCCTTATCTAAAGCTTTTTGAGATTTGTTAAGTAAAGTTTGATTAAATACTTTTGATAAAGTGTAGGCCTCTTCTTCACAAGCTAGTTTAAGAACTTCTTTTTTTGAATCCTCTGTTGTTTCTTCTTTAACAATATATTTAGTATATAAAGTTAAAACAACAGAGATAATTATAATAGTGGCAAGAGAAAAGAAATTATTAATTACTTGACTATCTCTTGCCCCTCTTTTCATAAACTTATTATACTAATGCTTCTTTTAATACATCATCAATAGTATCAACTGCTTTTATTTCCATTGCATCTTTTACTTCTTCAGGAATTTCATCTAAATCTCTTAAAAAGTTTTTTCTAGGAATTAAAGCAAGTTTGATTTTTGCTTTGAATGCTGCAATTAATTTTTCTTTTAATCCACCAATAGGAAGAACCTTTCCTGTTAAAGTTAGTTCTCCAGTCATTGCGATATCAGATTTAACTTCTTTATCACTTAAAATTGATGCTATTGTTGTAGCCATTGTTATTCCTGCACTAGGTCCATCTTTAGGAGTAGCACCTTCTGGAATATGTAAATGTATATCACATCTTTTATAAATTTCGCTTGCTTCAATTTTTGTATTTTCTTCTTTTTCTTTTTCAGTCTTAGGAAGAAGATCTTGATTAATCTTAACTTTTTTATTATCAATTAAAAGTTTTACAACTGAATATGAAATTTTAGAAGATTCTTTCATCACATCTCCCATATTACCAGTTACACTTAAAATTCCTTTTCCTTTAAGTTTAATCGCTTCAATTTTTAAAATATCTCCACCAACAGCTGTCCAAGCAAGTCCATTTGTAACACCAATTGAATTTTTCTTATCAGCTGGGTCTATCTCAAAAATTGGGTTTTCTAAATACTCTTGAATATTTTTAGTATTTATAGATACTTTATCTAATTTTTCATCTTTAAGTATCTTCTTAACAGACTTTCTAAATAATTTAGAGAAAACTCTTCTAAGATTTCTAACCCCTGCTTCTCTTGTATATTTTGAAATTATTGTTTCTATTGTTATTTTTGAAAGAGCAACTTCGCTTCTTTTTAAACCATGTTTTTCTAATTCTTGAGGAATTAGATAATCTTTTGCAATATGGTATTTTTCATTTGGAGTATATGAAGACATTTCAATAAACTCCATTCTATCTCTAAGTGCTGGAGGTATTCTTCTTGCATCATTTGCTGTTGCAACAAATATACACTGAGATAAATCAATTGCAAAATTTAAATATAAATCTCTAAACTCATTATTTTGTTCAGGATCTAATACTTCTAACATAACAGCAGTTGGATCACCTCGATTATTAGCACCTAATTTATCAATCTCATCAAGAACAATTACAGGATTCATACTTTTAGCATCAACTAAACCTTTTACAATTCTTCCTGGCATAGCTCCTACATATGTTCTTCTATGTCCTCTTAATTCATTTACATCTTCCATACCACCTAGTGCAATTCTAACAAGTGGTCTTTTAAGTGCTTTAGAAATTGAGTTAGCTAAAGATGTTTTACCAACACCTGGAGGTCCAACAAAACATAAAACTGTACCTTTTGATTTAGAGTTTTCAATATTTCTTTGTTCTAATAACTCTTTAACTGCAAAATATTCAGCAATTCTCTCTTTTGCTTTTTCTAAAGAATAATGATCTTTATTTAATTGATCTTCAACATTTTTAACAGAAATCTTTTTATCTGAATATTTTCCAAAAGGTAGATCTAAAACATTTTCTATATATGTTTGTAGTAGTGCACTATCAGGAGAGTCCTGATGCATTCTAGATAACTTATCAATTTGTTTTTTTGTCTCTTTATAACCATCTTTTGGCATATGAGCTTTTATTTTTTTTAGCTTTTTCTTATAAGCTTTGATTTCAACATCTTTTTGATTATCTGAACCAAGTTCTTTTTGAATAGCTTTTATTTGTTCTTTTAAAAAATAATCTTTATGAGTCTTTTCAATTTTAGAATTTACTTTTTGAGTAATCTCTTTTTGAATCTTGAAACTTTCAATTTCTCTTTTAATAGTTTCTATTATTTCTAATAATCTCTTTTCGATATTTGTTTGAGAAAAAAGTTCATACGCTTCCTCTTTTTTAACTCTTAAAACTGATGAAATTAAATCTGCAATTCGTGTTGCATCATTATTTTCTTCAATTGTTTTAATTAAATCTGCTGGAAATTTAGAGTTTATTCTTGAAAGCTTTTTAACTTGTTCTCTTAAAACACTAATAATAGAATCAATATTTTCTTTTGAGTACTCTTCATCATTTAATTTTTCTACATAACAAAATGTTGCTTTTTCTTCATCAAATTTTTCAATCTCACCTTTTGCAAGACCTTGAAAAAGAACCTTTATCTTACCATCAGGTAAAGATACTTTTCTCATAATATTACCAATAACTCCAACATTGTAAAAGCTATCTTTTTCTCTTTTACCCTCATGCCCTTGTTTACTTACACTTACTATTACTAATTTATTCTCTTCTATAGCATATTCAACTGCTTTTATATTCTCTTCATTACTTAAAAATAATGGTGCAATCATAAAGGGATATAAAAAAACATCGTCTTCAATGATTAGCGGTAACTCCTGAGGAAATGAATCATAATTTTCTAATTCCATAAATCTAAACTCCTAAAATATATTTTATTCTATTTTTTTAAAATAGGTCTTTTTCAAATGGATATCTATAAAAAGGTATTTTAACTGGACTAATTTCTTTTGGTTCAAGCCAAGATTTTTTAACCTTTTTATTATAAAATTCGGCTGCTTTTGGTTTATCAATTCTTTTATATAAATCAGCTATATCTTTATCGAAAGAAGCCTTAGCCATATAAAGTCTTGCACTCATTGTATTTACCAAAGGCATATAAGGAGAATAAGGGAAAATATTTTGAAATAAGCTTATTTCATTTATTGTATCTTCAATTAGTTGTTGTTCTCTTAACTCATTTGAAAATCCCAAAAAGTTAGCTTTGATTTTTAAATATCTAACGTAATCAATATTTTTACTTAGAGCAAATCTTTTAATGTATTCATCTAAATAAAAATTTGCTAATTCGTATTCTTCAGAATCAATATGTGCATTTGCTAATATAAGTAAAGCTGTTTGCAATAAAGGTGAATTTCTATGTTCACTTTCCAAAGAAATATAAGTATCATCTGCTTCTTCTAAATATCCAGAAGCTATTTGTACTACCATCTTATTATACCAATAAAGTGCAGGTCTATCATATTCTTCAACAGTTTGATTTTTTTGAGAACAAGCTGATAATAAAAAAGCCAAAGATATTAATAAAAGAATATTTTTAAATTTAAACATTTTAATTAGTCCTTTTTCATAAAGTTTGTATTCTATCCTATATATCCTTGCTATTTTCTTACTTTTTTGATATTTATTTTTACTATTATAAATAATTTGTTATAATATTTGAAATAATTTTTAGAAGGTTAATAAATGAAACTAACACTTATTGGTAATGGATTTATGGCACAAGCACTAGCAAAAGGCTTAATAAAAAATTTTGATGTTGAAATACTAGGTAGAGACGAAAAAAAAATCAAAGCACTTCAAGAAAAAATGCCAGATATAAAAGTGCAACTCTTATCAGATAAAGAAAACATTGCAAATAAAAATATAATATTTTGCGTTAAACCCTATGCTTTAGAAAGTGTTGCAGTTAGACTACAAGGAGAAGCTAATATATTATTCTCAATTTTAGCTGGAACAACTTTAGATAAATTAAAAAAACACATTGATTCAAAATATTACGTAAGAACTATGCCTAATGTAGCAGCTCAAATTTCAAAATCTACTACAACTATAACAGGAGACAAAGAAGCAAAAAATATTGCACTTGAACTTTTCAATTCTATAGGAAAAACAATTTGGGTAAACACTGAGAAACAACTTGATATTGCAACTGCAGTTGCAGGTTCAGGTCCTGCATTTTTAGCTTTAATTGCAGAAAGTCTAGTAGATGGTTCAGTAAAAGCTGGTTTAGAAAGACATATCAGTAAAGAGTTAGTAGAAGGATTATTTGATGGGTTTGCTTCTTTACTTAAGAATAATCATCCAGCACTTATAAAAGATTCAGTAATGAGTCCAGGAGGAACAACTTCTGCTGGTCTTTTTGAACTTGAAGATGGAGCAGTTAGAGCTTCAATAATTAAAGCAGTTAATTCTGCTCATAACAAAGCTTGTGAACTTGGAGAAAAATAGTTTTACTATTTTAGAAACATTAATAAGTTGTATTTTATTATCTGTTATCATAATTGGGTTTTCTAAATACTCTTTTTATGATAACTTTGATAAAGAATTTATTCTTTTAAATAAAATAGATAATAGTTTTAATACAAAATCTTACAACAAGGACTTCACAAAAAAATTTCAAAAGATAAGCATAATACAAAATAATTCACAAGAAAAAGATTTACTTATAAAAACAATAATTTATAATGATAATAGAATAAAACTATTTAAATATGAACTATAAAAGATCTTTCTCATTATTAGAACTCATTTTAGTTATATTTATAAGTTCTATACTTATTATATACTCATTCACTTTTATTAAACAACTACATCAAGTACAATTTGAAAATCAAAACTTGGCAATATTAAAAATAGATTTGAACTCAACAAAAATATTTATAGAAAATAATATACTTAAAATAGAAGATAACTTAAGATATGAAAATAATACTTTGTTTTATAAGAACTATGTATTACTACAAAATGTAACTTCATTTAGTATGTCAAAACATTCCAGAATATTAAAAATTGATATTAACTTAGACAAAAAGATACAACAAAGTTGGGAATTTAGTTTATGATAAAATCTTTTACTCTATTTTATACTATAGTTCTTGTTTTTTTGTTTTCCATATTATCAATTTATATTTTTCAAATTAAAAGTTTAAATTATGAAAATATAAAAAATCAACATCAATATATACAAGCAAAAAACCATATGAGATTTTTAGAAGAATATACAATATCCTTAAAAAACCTAAATCAAATATATAAAATTGAAATTAAGGATAATGATTTTTTTATATTTGGCAATATTAATAAAAAACCTAAATCAAATTATGAAGCTAATTTATATATTAAATCAAAACTTCATAATATCAGTCTACATAAAAAATTAATTATAGAATAACATCTAGAACTTTTTTAGCAAGTTTTAAAGCTTTACTCCTATGAGAAAACTCTTTTTTTATTTCATGAGACAATTCTCCTAAAGTATTTTCAAATCCATTTGGAATAAACATTGGATCATATCCAAAACCACTATCACCAAGCTGTTTTGAGATAACATTTCCATGCATCCAACCATGCACAGTATAAGTTTCATTTTTATATACAATAGCAATACAAGCTGTATAAAAAGCTTTTGTTTTATCTAAATGCTTCTCTTTTAACTTTAAGATTAATTTTTCATTATTATCTATATCTCTTGCATTTTCTCCAGCATATCTAGCAGAATAAATTCCAGGTTCATTATTTATCTTAGGAACAGTAATCCCACTATCATCAGAAATCACTACAATATCAGTATCATTATTATATTCGGTAATTTTATTATAAATTGTTTGAGCTTTTTTTACGGCATTACCTTTAAAAGTGTCTTGATCTTCTATAACTTCAAAATCACCAAGTATTTCTTTAAATGCAATAATTTCATCATTTGGCATTAACTTTTCAAACTCTTTAATTTTGCCTTTATTACCTGATGCTAAAATAATTTTCATTACTTTTTCCTTTAACGTATAATTAATTTTATTACTATATAATCTCGTCTATTTTATCAAGAATTGGATTATATATGGTTAAATCTATTTTACCTCTAAGTTTTATTGTAGCTCTACGTTTTTTTGGCTTGTTTCTAGTACTTCCAGTTTTATCAATTTTTGCTATAAACTTAGAAAATGCAACAACAACACTTGTTGGTATAGCAGTAGGAGGTTATGCTTTAACTCAAATGATTTTTCAAGTTCCTTTTGGTATGATGAGTGATAAATTAGGTAGAAAAAAAACAATTGTTGTTGGACTTTTAATATTTATGATGGGTTCAATTATATGTGCAATTGCAAATGATATTACAACTCTTTTATTAGGAAGGTTTTTACAAGGTGCTGGTGCAATTTCGGCGGTTGTAACAGCTATGATTTCTGACATAGTAAAAGAAGAACAAAGACCAAAAGCTATGGCAGTTTTAGGAATGACAATAGGTATTAGTTTTGCTATATCTATGATTTCTGGACCAGCACTCTCTAGTTTTGCAGGTGTTCCTTCACTTTTTTATTTAACAGCCTGTTTTACAGTTCTATCAATTTTTATATTAAAAGCAGTACCTAATCCTCCTAAAATAAGACATACATATAATGCAAAAGTTAAATTTAAAGATGTTTTAACAAATCAAAATTTAATAAAAATGAATATAACAAACTTTTTACAAAAAGCTTTAATGACTTTCGCTTTTATGATTATACCTATGATGATGATTAATAACTTTAGCTGGCAACTAAGTGAATTATGGCAGGTATATTTACCTTCTATGGTTTGTGGATTTATTGCAATGGCACCAGCCGCAATAATAGCTGAAAAAAAAGGAAAATTTAAAGAGATACTTGTACTTGGAATTATATTGTTTGCAATTTCATATTTAGTAATAGGAATGAGTTCTAGTGTAAATTCTTTTGTAATTGGTGTAGCAATATTTTTTATAGGATTTAATATGCATGAGCCAATCATGCAATCATTAGCTGCCAAGTTTGCAAAAGTTCATCAAAGAGGTTTAGTACTTGGTATATTTAATTCATTTGGTTATTTTGGTACATTCACCGGAGGTTTATTAGGTGGAATATTTTTTGAAAAAGTTTCATTATCTTCTATTGTGATAGTTATAGCTATAGTTTGTATTTTATGGATACTTTTAATTATAAAAATGCCAAACCCATCAAGCAAAAAATTATCTTATATTCCAATAAATGATAATAATATAAAAAATATTCATAAGATAGATTCAATAAATGGAATTGATGAATGGTATATAAATGATTCAGAAAAAATTATAATAATAAAATATAATGCTAAAGAAATTAAAGAAGAAACAATTTTAAATATAGTAAAATAATTAAATTCAATATATTAAAGGGAATTATTTGAATAAAATATTTACTATATCTTTTATTATAATCCTTTCTTTAATTACTTTAATAGGAGCTAAAAAGCTATATAATATATCTTCACAACAATTAAACAATATAACTTCAAAATATGGTAAAAAAGCCAAGAAAAGAGTTCTTATTTGGGATAAAACTTTACAAAGTGCAAAAAAGAAAGATACGCTTCGTAAGTTAAAAAAAGTAAATGACTTCTGGAATAAAATAAAATACAAAAGAGATAAAGCCAATTGGGGCAAGAAAGATTATTGGGCTGCACCATTTGAATTTTTAGGAAAAGGTGCGGGAGATTGTGAAGATTACGCGATCGCTAAATATTATAGTTTAATAAAAATAGGCATTCCAGAGAGTAAACTTAGAATTACTTATGTAAAACTATTGAGAAAAAGAACAAAATTTGAAGAAGCTCATATGGTATTAACTTATTATCATAAGCCAGGAGCAACTCCAATTGTATTAGACAATGTTAATAAGAAATTAAAATTAGCTTCAAAACGAAAGGACCTAGTACCTGTATATAGTTTTAATGCTAGTGGATTATGGCAAGCAAAAAACAAAGGAAAAACTTCATCAAGAGTAGGAAAAAACAACTTAGCAAATTGGAAGTCTCTTATGAGTAGAATTTAAAAGGAGAATTTATGTCTTTATCTAAACAACTATATATAATTATTACATTCATATTTTTTGTTATTTTTAGTGGAAATTTTTTTATTAGTATAAAAAACACTAAAGAATATTTAATTACGGAGTCATCTACAAAGGCGCAAGATACTGCAATTTCTATAGGGATCAGTTTAAAACATTTAATAAAAGACAAACAAGACCCTGAAATAGAATCAATAATACGTGCAATATCAAATAGCGGTTTTTACAAAAACATAAGACTTGAAGATGCAAATTTTACAATAAGCGAAAGTAGATTAATTGAAGAAAATGAACAATTAGATGATTCTAATTGGAAAATTGAAAAAATAACACTAGAACCAAAATATGGTTATATTGAAAAAATTGAGTCAGACAATAATTTAAATGAACAACTCTTAGCATTAGAAGATGAAGAAGCTGCTTTAGATTTTGAAAAAGAAGATAGTGAAATAACATATAAGTATGTACCTAGTGCAGAATATGTAAATGGTGGAGATATAAGCTTTAATTATACAGTCACTAATGAAAATAAGACAATTAATACCTCAAGCAAATTAAAAATAAATAAAATTATTCTAGAAGAAAAAAGAGAAATTAAATTTGATTATGTCCCGTCTTGGTTTATTGATTTAATACCAATACATTTAGACGAAAAATATAGTGAGATTTCTGACGGATGGAAAACGACTGCAATTATTTACGTAAGTCCTAATCCAGGAGAAGCATATGCGAAACTATATGAACAAGCTAAAAATTCTATTATTTACGCAATAATTGCTTTTATAATATCAATATTTTTATTATTTATATTTGTACAATTTCTTTTAAGACCATTGAAAAAAATAGAAAAACTAGCAACAGATATAGAAAAAGGCAAATTTGGAGTTATAAAAAAACTTCCTTGGACTATTGAAATTAAAAATGTAGCAATTGCAATAAATAGTATGTCAAGAAAAATTGAAGCAATAATAAATAAATTAAATAAAAATTTAGATACATTATCAAAAAAACTTGCTCAAGATGAATTAACAGGCTTATATTTAAAACCTACTTTTGAAACTGATATGAAAGATTTATTTATAAATAAGAAAAATGCATATGTATTCAGTATTAAAATTAATAATTTATCAAAATACGCAAAAACACATACCAATGAAGAAATAAATACTTATATAAAAGACTTTGCTGCTATTTTATTAGATCTATCAAAAGATCAAAATTTACAAATTAAAGCATTTAGATTTTTAGGTTCTGAATTTGTCTTAATAGCTAAAGATACTGCTCTTGAAGATACTAATAAAATATGTCATAAACTACAAGTAGAATTTGCAAAACTTTCACATAACTACTCTTTGCAAGAAGTTGCACATATTGGAGTTACTCCTTTTAATCAAATAGGTACTATTGCTGGCATATTGCAATCAGCGAATGAAGCTTATGAGAAAGCAAAGTTAATTGGACAAAATGAATTTTATATTCAAAACTCTACTGATTTATCAAGAGATATGGCAATTTGGAAAGAACTAATATTTGAAATAATTGATACTGCAAGTTTCAATATTAATTTTATTAATGACGCATATAAATTAAATAATAATGGTGAAAAAGATCTTATATTACAAGAAGCATTTACAAATGCAAAAGATAAAGATAATAATAATATTCCAATTGGAACTTTTGTTTCTATTGCTGAAAAATATGAGAAAATTCTTGATTTAGATAAAAATGTTATTTTAAAAGTTATAGAATACATTGAAGTAAATAATATAAAAAATGATATTTGTATTAACTTATCTCTTGATTCTATTTCTAATAATAGCTTTATTCAATGGCTACTAAAAATATTAGCAAAAAATAAAAATATATCTTCACAACTTGTATTCTCTATTACAGCTTATACAGTAATAAAAGATATAGACACTTTTAAAAACTTCTGCGAATTTGTTAACTCTTCTGGATCTAAAACTATTATAAAAAGATTTGAAACTAAATTTATACCTATTGAAAATTTAAAAGATTTTAACCTAGACTATATAAGATTAGCAAGAGATTATACAGATCAAGTTTGTAATGATAAATCAAAAAAAGAGTTTGTTGAATCAATAAGTGAATTAGGTAATCTTTTAAATATTAAAGTAATAGCAGAAAGTGTTAAAAATGATAAAGATTTAGAACTTATAGAACAACTAAATATATATGGAGCAAGTAGGTAACTACTTCTTCATATTTAACCTTTATTAATTTAGCATTAATAATCATATATTATAATCTTTATTTATCATCCACAAGGTACATTTATGTTTGAAAAATTTTTAAGATTTTTTGTAGATAACTCAAGAATGAACTACACCCTTTTTATATTAGTGTTTGCAATAGGAATTTGGTCATATAATAACACAGCAAAAGAGATTTTTCCAAGCTTTGAGCTTGATATGATTTCTATTAGAGGTTCTTATTCTGGAGCTTCTGTAGATATTTTAGATAAAATGGCTGTAAATGAGATTGAAAGTAATATAAAGAGTATTGATAGTATTGATACTATTTCAACTATTATAAGCCCAGGTAAATTTACTATAGTTTTAGAGTTAAAAAAAGGTAAAAATAAATATAACGAAGCAAATAAAATTAAAGATGCAATTACTTTAGTTAAACAAAACTTACCTTCTGATATGAATGAACCTTCTGTAAATGTTCTTCTTAGATCAAAATCGTTAATAGACATCTCTTTAACCTCTACAAAATATAATACTGATGAATTAAAACCATTTGCACAAAAAATAAAAAATAGACTACTTGGAATAAATGGAATAAATGACATAACCATATTTGGCGATTCAAATAAATATTTTGAAATTTTATTAAATGACAAAAAAATTGAAGCTTTAAATTTAGACAAATCCAATATATTTAATGCAATTTCAACACTATCTTATATATTCCCTGTTGGTAAAATAGAAGATAAAGATAAGCACTATTATATTTCAACATATAATGGAGCAAAAACTTCAAATGATTTTGCAAATACTTTGATCAAAGTAGATGGAAAAACTGTATATTTAGGAGATATAGCCTATATTTCAAAAAAATATGAAGAGTCTTCTACTTTATACTCTTTTAATGCAAAAAATTCAATCTCACTTACTGTTGAACAAAGTGAAACAGCTGATGCTATAAAAATAGCGCAAGAGATTAAAAAAATTTTACCTCAGATAAATAAAACTAATAATGATATTAAAATTAGTATTGCAGATGATAATAGTGAAAGAATACTCGATAGATTAAATATTGTAGTATCAAACATTTTATTAGGAATTATTTTAATTACAATATTAGTTTTTATATTAATAAACTTTAGAATGTCTATTATTATTGCAATAGGTATACCTACATCTTTTGTTATTGCAGCTATTTACATGTATTTATCTGGATATACAATAAACATGATTTCATTAGTTGGTGTTTTAATAGCAATTGGTATTGTTGTTGATGATGCTATTGTTGTAAGTGAAAATATACAACAATATATTGAAGAAGGATATGAGCCAAAAGAAGCAGCTGTTTTAGGGGCAAAAGAAATGGTAAAACCTGTTACAGTTGCTTCTATTACAACACTATTTTCATTCCTTCCAAGTTTAATGATTAGTGGACATATGGGTGAAGTAATGAAATTAATACCAATAGCTCTTAGTGCACTTGTTATTGCTTCACTTATAGAATCATTTGTTTTTCTACCAATTCATGCAGCACATACACTTAAAAATAATGCAAAAGTTACTTCATGGCAAAAAGCAAATAAAATATATAGTAGTATAATTCATTTTTTTATGAATTGGAAAAAGACTTTTTTAATTATATTTATTATTCTAGTTCCGCTAAGTACCTTTTATTTAATAAAAACATCAAAATTTCAAATGTTCCCTAAATTTGATGCGTCTGATGTAAAAATAACTATTAAAGCAGACCAAAATACAAAACTTGAAGAGGCTTTTGAAATTGTTAAGTCTATTGAAAAAGATTTGCTTAAAAGCAAAGATGAATTTTTTATAAAAAGTATAGACTCTGTAGCAGGATTTAGAAGAGATACAGGAAGTAATACAGAAAGATTTCCTTACGTTATGTATATGACCGTTGAATTAAAAAAACAAAAAGAGGCAAATTTTGTTGATAAATATATCACACCATATTTAAGTTTCTATTATGATAAAGAAGATCGTACAAGAACTCTAAAATCAAAACAAATTGCAAAGAAATTAAAAAAATTTTTAAAAGATAAAAATTATAAAAATAAATTTAAATTATCCCAAATAGCTGTTTTAGAAAGAAAAGTTGGTCCTGTAAAAGCAGATATAAAAATTGGTTTAGTTTCAAATGATAATGAAAAAATCATTTCTGCAATTAAAAACTTAGAAAAAGAACTAAATTCTATAGATGGAATTAAATCAGCATCTAACTCTTTAAAATTTGGTATAGATGAGATAAAACTAAAAGTAAACTCTTATGGAGAACAATTAGGTATAACTGAATCCTTTATAGGTTCATATTTATCTAATATGTATTTATTAAAGAAAAAAGGCGTCTCTTTTGATTCTACTGACATGCTAGATATTAAAATTAAAAGTATAAATAAAGATGATTTCAAAAATTTTAAAAATCTTCCAATACCTTTAAAAGATGGGACATTTATTGCACTAAACCAAATAGTAGAATTTAAAGTTATTAATGGTTTTGAACAGCTTTTAAAAGATAATGGAGAAAAGAATTTTTATATATTTGCGAATGTAGATTCTGAAATTATAACCGCAAATGAAGTTCTTGCTAAACTAAAACCAACATTAGATAAAATTGAAGAAAATGGTATAAAATTAGTATTTAAAGGAGAAGCTGAAAAACAAAAAACCTTAAAAAGCGATATGATTTTAGCTTCAGCTTTAGCAATTATTTTAATTATGCTAGCAATGTTATATCTATTTAACTCTTTTAAAGATACATTTATTTTAATGAGTGTTATCCCTTTTTCATTATTAGGAGTATTAATTGGACATAAAATAATGGGAATCAATCTTTCTATGCCATCAATGATTGGGGCACTTGGACTTGCAGGGGTAGTAATTAATGATGGAATTATTATGATGACTTATCTTAAAAAAGCAAAAACTTTAAATGATATATTTATAAGAGCCACAAAAAGATTTAGACCAATCATTCTTACAACTGTAACTACACTAATAGGTATGAGTTCTTTAATATTTTTTCCTACTGGTCAAGCTGTTATTTTCCAACCAATAGCTATAGGTCTTGGTTTTGGTCTATTATGGGGAACTATATTAAACCTCATATATCTTCCAGTTTTATACACCATATCCCATAAACAAAAAAGACTTTCTTAAAATATAAAAAACTACTTTAAAAGAATAAAAATATGCTTTTAATTGTACCTATAGTCAAGTTTCGTGGTTCTTCACCTAAAGCTCTAAGAGAATTACTAACATTATCAATCATTTGCGTTAGTAAGATCTCAAAAGAAAAATTAGAAGGATCCAATAGACTCTCTTTTTCATCTTTTATATATTTTAAATCTTTTAGCTCACTGTAAGATATATCATTTAAATGTTGAATTTTTTTATCTAACTCTGCCAATTATTTTGCCAAGTTTTAAATAAATAGTTTCCTTTGAAGTCTCTATTTACTTTTATCTTCCATTTAATAACTTGAAGATTTTTATATAACTTATGCAACTTATTTTTATCATATTCCAAAGCTATTACTTTATGACTATCTTCAATATCATATAAATCGTAGACTAAATAGTAAAGTCCAAGTATTAAATAATCATTTCGGCAAGGTATATAATCTTTACTAAAAGCTATTTGCAAATAGTCTTTATAGTTATCTAAAGTATTATTTTTATATTTCAAAAGAAAATTATTCTCGAGTTTATAAATTAAACTATATATACTTTTTGATAATTTTTTATCATATAAATAAGGGTTTTTTTTTAAACTCAATTATGTGTTTATTAATACTTTTGTAATCATTTTGAATACTAGTTGCAGCATTTGTTTGAAAAGTATTACTTATAAGTTCTTTTTGAGCTAAACATCCACTAAAAAACAGTAAAATATAAATCAAACTTATATATCTTACCATTTTTTAGTTTCCTTTTTATATTAAATTAGTATTATTATTTAGCCTCTAAAGAAGATAATTCTTTTTCAATTTTGTCTAGTTTTGTTCTTGCATCTTCTAAAGCTTTTTTATTTTCAGTAACAACAGATTCAGGTGCATTTGCTACAAATCTTTCATTTGATAACATTCCGTTTAATTTATTAACTTCTTTTTCTGTTTTCTCTTTTTGTTTAGTCAACTTATCAATAATTGGACTCATGTCAATTTCTGATGTTGGTAAATAAACCTCTAAATTATTAGATACATCAGTAATAGAGTTTTCAACTTTTGCATCTACAAACTCAATTGATTCAACTTTACCAAGTCTTTCAATAAACGGTTTTGCAATATTTACATCAATTTCTACATCTACTTTGATATAAGCTTTAGCAATTTTTGAGTTACCCATATCAATAACAACTTTAGCACGTCTAAGAGCCGTAATTGCTTCTTCAATTATTACAAATAAATTTTCGTCTACTGTACTTTTTGTAATATCTTTAGGAAAGTTGCAAACCATTAATGACTCAGCTCCTTCTTCAATTGAAGAACCTGATAATTTATGATATAAATAATCAGAGATAAATGGCATAAATGGAGAAACTAATTTAAGTGTCTCTTTAAAAATAGCTCCGAGTTCAGGTATAGATTCTTTTGAAGCCTTAGAATACTCAATACCCCAATCACAAAACTCAGTCCATACAAATTTATATAAAATAGATGCCGCTTCATTAAACTTAAATGATTCAAGTGATTCTCTTACATCATCAACTGCATGAGATAACCTACTTCTCATATATTTTCCAAGAGGCGTAACTATTTTAATTTCATTAAGGTCTTTAAATGTATCAACATTCAGTGTTAAGAAATTAGATGCGTTATATAACTTGTTTGTAAAATTTCTAAACTGCTCTAAATTTTTAGCGCCTAATTTAATATCTCTACCTTGAACAGCTAAATAGGCAAGTGTAAATCTAATAATATCAGCAGAATGCTCTTCCACCATATCTAAAGGATCAATTACATTACCTTTTGATTTAGACATTTTAGCACCTGTTTCATCTCTTACTAATGCATGCATATAAATATCTTTAAATGGTAATTCTCCTTGGAAATGATCACCCATCATCATCATTCTAGCAACCCAGAAGAACATAATATCAAAACCTGTAATTAATAAAGAGTTAGGATAGAAATCTTTCATATCTTGCATCTCATTATATAGTTCGTCTAGTTCTCCATTATTCCCCCATCCAAGTGGCGACATTGCCCATAAAGCTGAAGAGAACCAAGTATCTAGTACATCAGGATCTTGTGTATAATCTTTACATTTACATTTTGGACAACACTCTGGTTCATCAGCTTGATCTGCCCACTGATGATTACAAGTAGAATCAGCACAAGTAAATACAGGTATTCTATGGCCCCACCACAATTGTCTAGAAATACACCAAGGTCTTAACTCATCCATCCATGCTGTATACGAATTAATCCAATGAGCTGGATGAAAATTATTGTTTTCTTTAGTTTTATCAATAGAAGATTTTGCAATTTTTTCACTTAAGAACCATTGTTCAGATATAAATGGTTCAACTATATTTTTACATCTATAACAATGTCCTACTTGATGAACATGTTCTTCAATCTTCACAATATAACCAGAATTTTCTAATGCTTTTACAATTACAGGTCTTGCTTCAAGTCTTTCTAGACCTTCAAATTCGCCACAGTACTCATTTAAAATACCTTTTTCATCAAATACTTTAATAAATTCTAAATTATGTCTTTTTCCTACTTCGTAGTCATTTTGATCATGAGCAGGTGTTACTTTTACAACACCTGTTCCAAACTCCATATCAACATGAGAATCTGTAATTACTTTTATTGTCCTATTTGTAAGAGGTAATAATACTTCCTTACCTATAATATCACTATATCTTTCATCTTCAGGATGAACCATAATAGCAGTATCACCAAAGTATGTTTCTGGTCTAGTTGTTGCAACTTGTAATTCTCCAGAACCATCTGCAAATTTATATACCATATGGTAAAATTTACCATTTATCTCTTCATGTTCAACTTCAATATCAGATAAAGCTCCATCATGCGTACACCAATTAACCATATAGTTGTTTTGACTTATATGTCCGTCATTGTATAAAGATACGAACGCTTCTTTTACAGCCTCTTTAAGACCAGAATCCATTGTAAATCTTTCTCTTTTCCAAGCTGGTGTCACTCCAAGTTTTCTCATTTGATGAACAATATTACCACCACTTGTCTCTTTTTGTTTCCACGCCCTTTCTAAAAACTTTTCACGTCCAAGTTCTTCTTTTGTAGTACCCTCTGATAAAAGTTGTTTTTCAACGACATTTTGTGTAGCAATTCCAGCGTGATCTGTTCCTGGTTGCCAAAGAGTTTTGAAACCATCCATTCTTTTATATCTAGTAATAATATCTTGAAGAGTAAATGTAAGAGCATGACCAATATGTAAACTTCCTGTAACATTTGGAGGAGGCATCATAATTGAAAAGTTTTTTCCCTCTTCTTGAATTGACTTATTTCCATCAATTTCAAAATAACCTCTATCTTCACATATTTTATAATAATTGTCTTCTACTTTTGATGGTTCGTATTTATCACTCATTTAAATTCCTATTTATTGATTATCATGATTTATGTTTTAAAATATACGCGATTATATCTAAAAGTAGTTTTATATTAGTTAATGAAAATAAGTCTTCAAAGTCTAATTAGATTAATTATATTAAGATTTTTTACAATATCCAAATCTAATAATCTTTTTTTTTCATCTAAAATATTATTAAAAGTGTTTAATTGAGTAATATTTTTTTGAATTTGATCTAAATATTTATTTAAATTAAAATAATTAGTAGAACATGAGTCTATATTATTAGAAATTTCTTTTTTTGTAATTTTTTCTCTTATTTCCTCTTTTAAAATTAATTTTTCAATTTCTTGTATTGCAAAACTAATTTCATTTATATCAAAAGAGACTTCTTTTGATATTATTTCACTTAATTTAATAATAGAATTATGGCGCATATCTATCCTTTTAACTTATCTTAATATATATTATCAAAAAGTTGTCACATATAGGTAACATCTTTTTAGTATACTTTAAGTTTAATCTATTTCTTGTTTAATGAGTCCTGCTTCTTTTAAAAAAGGAGAATGAATGAAGTCCATTCTTTTTACTTTATCGTATTTTGCATAACTTAAATACAAAATATCTTTTGCTCTTGTAACTGCTACATAAAACAATCGTCTTTCTTCTTCTAAACTTCCACCTTTACTCATAAGTTTTCTATTTGGAAACCGTCCATCCATAAGATCAATTACATAAACTTCTTTAAATTCTAAACCTTTGCTTGCATGAACAGAGAGTAAATTTACTCCCTCACCTTCACTCATTTCACTTCCACCTAAAATCATAGAATTTACAAATTTAGATAAATCATTAAAATTATTTGAAAGATTTTTTAAAAGCATAACTTTTCTATTTATTTTTGCTAAAGATTTTGCTTTTGCAATTGCATTAATAGTTCCGTCTTTTTGAGTTGCTCTTTTTATTGCCAAAGATTCTTTTATTTTTGAATACATCATAGATGATGTAATGCTAGTAACTAAAGAGTTAGGATTCTTTGTTCTTCTTAAATGTTTCATTAGAAGATAAAAATCATATATAAATTTAGCCCCATCTACAGAGAGTTTAGGATGTTTCAAAATAGGATTTGATAAAAAGGCTTCTTCAAAATTACAATCTTTAAATTTAGATACAGAACCTAGTTCTAAAAAATCATCAAATAATCCTAATTGAATATTTTTAACCTTATTAGATTCATATGGATTATTAATACTTTTATCAGGAGTAAACAGACCTTTAAACATATCTCCTGAACCTAATTTAATTAAAGCATCAAAGAGGTCTTTAGCTATTGCTTTTCCTATTCCTTTACCATGTTCTAAAACATGAATAAAAGCCATCATATCATTATGAGATAATTGCATAACTAAAACATCTAGTACAAATTTTATTTCAACTGAATCAAAAAAAGACATTCCACCTTTTCTACGTGCTGGTATTCCATATTCTCTTAAGTTTGCTTCAATTCCATCTGCACTTGAATTATTTCTAAAAATAATAGCAATTTCATCATGTGAATTTTCACTTTTAGATATTAATTCCGATATATGATGATATTGCGTAAATAATTCTGTAAATGCTAATAATTTAGGTTTGTATATGTAATCTGTTCTCATTACTTCAAGTTTTTTTTCATATACTCTTTCATTATGTTCTATTACTTTTGTAGCTAAATCAAGTATTGGTTTTGTTGACCTATAGTTTTTTCTTAAAGTAAATACATTTGCATCTTTATATCTATTAGAAAAAGTAGAAATAATTCCTATGTCTGAACCATTAAATGCATATATACTTTGATCATAATCACCTACACAAAAAAGTGATTTTGGCTTAAAAGCATCTAATAATCTTCCTTGTAAAGGATTAGTATCTTGATATTCATCAACAAGTATTTCTCTAAAATCGAACTCTTGGTCTTTTAGAGTATCAAGCATAATTGTTAATAAATCATCAAAGTTTGCATAACCATATTTCTTTTTTAATTCATTAAACTCAAGTACAACATCTTCATAAATTGCAGTATATAATTCATGAGCTTCATTTTTTGACTTAATCCAAGTTCCAAAATCTTCTCCATTATTAGAGTTTAAAAATAAAGAATATAAATCATATAAATAACCACCATCATATGGATTTACATCATCTTCTCTATCATAAAAAACTCTTTTTTCATATAAAGATTTAAAAAGTGTTTTTAACTCATTAGGTTGTTTTAAAGTTATATTTACATTTAATTGTTTTAATAATTTATATGATACAGAATGAAAAGTACCTGCCATTATCATTTTAGAAATCTCTTTTCCAAAAAACTTTGAAATTCTAGCAACCATTTCTGCCGCTGCTTTATTTGTAAAAGTTAACAATAATATCTGTTCAGGTTTTATTCCATTGTTAATTAAGTTGGCAATTCTTCCAACAATTGTTGAAGTCTTTCCAGTACCGGCACTTGCTATTATAAGATTGTATCCTTTATCACAAACCGCTGCACTTAATTGTTCTTGATTTAAATTCGAAAGGGGCATTAATTAATATTCATTGATAGTTTTTTCATGCGCGAATGTTAGCATAAAGATACTTTTATTTTGTATTAATTTTTTATAAAAACTAAAAAAAAAGCTTCTTAAAAAAGAAGCTCTTTTTACACAAGGAAACATAAAATTTAAAATTCGCATAATTTAAATTTTATAAGAAGATTCGCGTTTCTTCTTATTTATATTTAAATTATAATACATAATCATTAACTAATTTCTAATAAATAGTTAACAAAAAGTTAATATAAAATTTTATAAATAATTAAATTATTATATAGTCTAAAAAAAAAGCTTCTTAAAAAAGAAGCTTTTTTTAAAACAAATTTAAAATTCGCATAAATTAAATTTTTATAAGAAGGTTCGCGTTCTTCTTATGTATATAATAATTATAATATATAAACATTAACTATTATCAAATACATAGTTAATGATAAGTTAATACTTTTCCTAAATCTTATTTTTTTTTAGAATTTGTTGTAGTAACTTGAAATAAGATATAATCAAAATTATAAGAATATAACTAAACTGAAGTAAATCTAAAGATTTCTGAGCCATTATGAAATGTATCGTTGACAATATTAATGCTAAATAAACTACTTTATGATAATTATTATATTTTACATATAAATTCTTTTTAGAAGTTATTGCCATAAAAATCAATAACAAAAACGAAATCATCCCAAGATAAATAAATGGCTTATCTAAACTCTCTTTGACAACAAAAGAAATAGATAATTCGGCATCTAAAATAAAAAAATTCATAAAATGTAATAAGGAATAAAAAAATCCAAATAATCCTATCATTTTTCTATATTTAAGAAGGTTTATCCATTTTTTTATTAATGATATAGTTATTGTAAAAAATAATATCACTAAAGCCCAAGTACCAGTAAATGTGTATATATATTTTATTGGGTCTTTTACATTTTCTATTACAAATAATTCGTAACTAGCAAATATCAATGGTAATAATAAAATAAAAAATAATAATACTCTTTTCAAATTTAACCTTTATATATACCTTGTTAAGTCCATCCCCTTATATAGATGGGCTACTTCTTCTTCATATCCATTAAACATTAATGTTTTTTGTTTAAAAAACTTTCCTAATACTCTCTCTTTTGCTTGTGACCATCTAGGATGATCAACATTAGGATTTACGTTCGCATAAAAACCATATTCTCTAGAATTTGCTTTTTGCCAAGTATTTAAAGGTTCTTTATCAAGAAAAGATATTTTTGATATTGATTTAATTGATTTAAAACCATACTTCCAAGGGACTACTAACCTTATTGGAGCTCCATTTTGTTTTGGCATAGAAGAACCATATAAGCCAACTGCTATTAAACTTAAATCATTCATAGCCTCATCCATTCTTAAACCTTCTACATAAGGATAAGAGATTGAAGATAGTACTCCTCTATTTTGATCAGGAAACATTTTTTTATCTACTAAAGTTTCAAATCTAATATATTTTGCACTTGATAAAGGTTTTAGATATTTTATTAAATCTGCTAAGGTAAATCCAATCCAAGGAACAACCATAGACCATCCTTCAACACATCTAAATCTATAAATTCTTTCTTCTAATGCAAATTTTTTTAATAAATCATCAAAGTCTAAAGTGATAGTTTTTTCAACTAAACCATCTATTTGTATTTTCCAATTATTAGTATCTAAAGTATCTGATAAAGTTTTTACTTTCTCTTTACTAGTTGTAAATTCGTAAAAATTATTATATGAAGTTATTTGATCATATGTATTTAATTTTAGATTATCTATGTTTTTGTCTTTTATATACTTTAAATTTGCTACTGGTATTTCATCCTTCGCTAAAGCTTCAACAATTGAAGAACCTGCAATAAGAGAGGCAGCACCAAGCTTTAGGAAAGATCTTCTATTTTCAAAGAGTTCTTGTGGAGTAACTTCATTTTCAGAAATATTCCAAGGTTCTTTTTTCTTAATTTTCATAATATATCCTTTTACTATATCTTAAAATTTTAAGATAATAGTGTTAAGAATATGTGTAGAGTTATTTACCTTTAAAAAGTATTTTTAAATATCTACTTGACCAGATAATAAGTCCACTTATTAATAGAATAGAAGATAAATTAATAAAAAATATATAATCAAAATTTAAACTTATACTAAATGAAGTAATAATCCTAAAAAAAGCAATAAATTGTATTGCAATAAAAATAGAAATAGCAAATTTATCAGCATGTGGAGTTTGCCCAGAATGTCCAAGAACAACTCTAGTACCAAAACCAATAAGAACTGTTACAAAATATCCAATTGCAATTGTATGAATAACTGCTTTTTCAAATACAAATCCAGTGTTTAGTATTGCACTTAATGATTCTATAATAGATATAAAAAAGGCAAAAGGAATCCAATATAAAGATATAAATAAAACCCACATAATAGCAATTGTCTTAAAAATAGGAAGTTTCCATTTATAAAGTTCTCTAGTAAAAAGAATAAATAAGGGAATATCAGCTATTAAATTAAATCTAAGGTCTGAAAAACTTAAAATAAATACTTTTAAAATTAAAAGAACAAATAAGGTTTCCATTAAATATTTACTTTTATTTATTACATAACCTTGAACTTTCATTGAGGTAAAGAAAGGAATCATTCTTTGAGATATTGTAAAAATAATTCCAAAAACAAATAGATAAAAACCACTATTAATTGATATTTGTTTCATTAAGAAGCTATATTCAAAATCTATAAGTGAAATAATATATATAAAATGCGTTACTAATCCAGTACTAAAAAATATAAGAACCCATTTTGTATCATCTTTAATTGTAACTATACTTTCTTTATGAATAGAATATAATATTTTAAAACTAATAATTTGAGCTATAAACAATAAAATAATAAATACAAATAAAATATCTAAAGAAAATACTAAAGACAAAAATATTCCTATAGTAGCAATAAAATATAATAAAAAGTTTTTCATATAAACTTTAGGTTCTATTTCTGCTTGTGTTAAAAACCTAGGAAAAACAACATATAAAAAACCTAAAAAGAATTGTATAAATACTACATATATCATTGTATAAGCATGAAAATCATAAACTGTATTGTTTAAAGTTAAAATATTGGAATAAGATCCTAATAATAAAAACATAAATAATGTAAAAAATATAATGCCATTTGAAAAAAATGGCTGATGTGGCTGAGAAGCAAATTTTTTATACCAAAGTTTAAAACCTTTATCTTCTTGTTTTTTAACTTTGTTAGATTGGGTTGAAAACATAATAATCTCCGATTAAATAAAAAGGCTACCCTAAAAAAGAGTAGCCTTTTTTAAAAATTTAGAAATTATATCAAAATGTATTAATCAAAAACTTGATTATTGACAAGTTCCACAACAAGAAGTTGAAGTAGCATCTTTTGCAGCTGCAATTGCACTCTTATAATTTGGTTCTTCTGTGATTTCTGGACATATTTCTTTATAAGTAATTACACCTGATGCATTAATAACAAAAATTGCTCTACAAGTAAGTCCTGCAAGTGCTCCATCTGCAATTAATACTCCATAAAACTTTGCAAAAGCTTTATTTCTAAAATCTGAGGCAACAGTTAAGTTTTCAATTCCTTCAGTTGTACAAAATCTTCCCATAGCAAATGGTAAATCCATAGAAACAACAGTTACCTCTGCATTTTCAATTGTTGCTGCTTCTTCATTAAATTTTCTTGTTTCCGCTGCACAAACAGCAGTATCTAATGATGGTACGACTACTAGAATTTGAGCTTTACCTTTTTGACCACCTAATTCTACTTCACTTAAATCTTGTGCAACTACTTTTACTACTGGTGCTACATCTCCAACATTTAGTTCTGCTCCACTTAAATTAACTTCATTACCTTTTAATTTTGTTGTTGCCATTTATATCCTTATTTATTTAGTTCTACGATTATATTGATTTTTGCTTAAAGTTTTAATAAAAAAACATAAGAAAAGTTCGTATTATTATTATTTAAATTTAAAATTATACTTATTACGTACATAATTAAATTATTTGAAGTATAATAAAATACTATAAAAAAAAATTTAATGAATTTATTTAGAATTTTTATATTAAATATTTTAAATTTTATTAATTAAATTTTTTTAATTGAATTCTCTTCTAAACTTATCTTTTTATCATTTATAAGTTTTGTCAAAGATGCTTTGAAAGATTTCTTACTCATTGAAAATACATCTTTAATATCTTCTGCATCACTTTTATAAGTGAATCCTAGTTCTCCACCATTTTGCTCTAATATTTCCAAAACCCTTGTAGGGTTATCATCACTTTTCTTTGAACCTGATTTTTGTAATGATATATCAAGTTTTCCATCTTCTCTAATAAATTTAACATATCCTATTTTCTTATCACCAATTTCTGTGTTTTCAAAAATCTCATTATGATAAATTAAACCTTCAAATTTATTGTTAACTACAACCTTATATCCTAAAGGGGTTTTTGTATATAAAAGTACTTCAACCTCATCTTGAATATTTATATTATCTGGTTCTTTACTTAAAACAAATTTTTCAGTTCCTATAAGTCTATTAGTTTGCTCATCTTCAACAACTTGAATAACTTTTCTATCACCTACATTAAAAGTCGATTTTTGTCTATTTTTAGGGACTAATAAATCTTTTGGAAGTCCAATATCCAAAAAAGCACCAAATTTTGCATAATCAATTACCTCTAAAGAAGCAAAATCATTTTTCATAGCATATGGAGTTAAAGTTGTAGCAACCAACCTATCCTCACTATCTGTATAAATAAAGACATCTAACATAGTATCTATTTCCATCTCTTTTGTAACATAACAATTTGGAAGTAAAACCTCTTCTTCATCTTCTGCAATTAAATATATTCCAGGTTCTGAGACTCTGTTTACTTTTAAAGAGTTTATAACTCCTAATTTAATTTTTTCGTTCATTTCCGTCCTAATAATTTGCTAAGTAATAGTGTAAATACACCAACTATAATAATACTAGCTCCCGAACTAATATCATAAAAATATGATATTATCAAACCAAATATTGTAAAAACAATAGCAATAAGTGAACTTATAATCATCATTAATGAGAGTTTTTTTGCAAACATCTCAGCTAAATATGTAGGTATTGTTAATAATGCAATAACTAAAATCAACCCTACAACTTTTATTGCAGCAACTACACTAAGTCCTGCTAAAATCAAAATTAAGGTATAAAAAAACTTAACATTTATACCCCGTAATTGTGCAAACTCACTATCATAAGATACTGCAAGTATTTGTTTATAAAAAACTAACACTGAAGTTATAATAAAAACATCTAACAAGACTAAATATTGTATATCTTCATTTGACACTGCAATTATTGAACCAAATAAATAACTCATTAAATCAACATTATAACCAGGTGTTAAATCTACAAATATAATACCAACAGCCATACCAAATGCCCACATTATTCCAATAATTGAATCTATTCTTTTTTTATTATTTAAAGTTAAAATAGCTATTAATATAGCTGTAGCAACAGCGAACAGTGTTGCTCCAAATAAAACAGGAAGGCCTAAAAAAATAGCAAGACCAATTCCACCATAAGAGCTATGTGCTATTCCTCCAGCTAAAAAAGTTATTCTATTTACTACAACTAAGGAACCAATAATTCCAGCAGCAATTGATACTAATATTCCTGAGATAAGAGCATTTTGGATAAAATCATATTGTAAAGCTTCTAACATACTATCCTAACTTTTTTATTATTCATGAGTATTGTTACAACAAACTTGTTTTTTACCTAAAGCTGATAAAAGCTCAACTTCACATAAATGTTCGTCATTATTAGTAATCTGAGAATCTGTATTTTTCAAATGATGATATACTAGGTTTTTATTAACATGCGCTACATTTTTTGCATAATTTAATAAAACTGAAATGTCATGACTAACAACTACAATAGATATAGTTTTATTAAGTTCTTTTAATAATTCATAAATGTCTTTTTGACCTTTGACATCAATACTTGCTGTTGGTTCATCAAGCAACATAACTTTTGGTTTGGCGCAAAGTGCACGTGCTATAAATACTCGCTGTCTTTGTCCACCACTTAAATCACCAATTTTAAAATTTGCATATTTATCCATACTAACTTGTTTTAAAGAGTTCATTGCACAATTCTTGTCTTCGTTAGTATAACCAAAAAATTGTTTTTTCTTTCCCATATGTCCCATTAGAACAACTTCTAAAGCTGTAATAGGAAAATCAATATTTAAATTAGTATTTTGAGGAACATAACCAATTGAATTGTTCTTTAAATTTTTTTTTATAATCCCAGATTTTACTTTATATAATCCTAGCATAAGTTTTAAAAGAGTTGACTTTCCACCACCATTTGGTCCAATAATTGCTAAAAAATCATTTGTCAAAATATCTAAATTTATATCTTCTAAAACATTGTATTTACTATATGAATAAGAAATATTTTCTAATTCTAAAATTGTATTCATAAATTTTCACCTTATAAGACGGCGATTATACTATTTTATTGTATTTTTGTCAATTTAAGTAATATCTTATTTTTTCTTTTATATCGTGCCATAATGTTCCAAGATACTCGTGCATCGCAAATTCAGTTTTTCTTATCTCTTTTGCTTTTGGAACTCTATTAAACTTCCCATCATCTTTTGATAAATAATCTGTTGGAGCGGGGATTGGTTTCATTTTTTTACTATTAAATATTTTTATAGCTCTTGGCATATGTGAAGCAGATGTTACTAATATAAACTTATCATTTTTTATTGTTTTTTTTGCATATATAGCTTCTTCATCTGTATCTTTTGCTTCTTCTTGCGTTAATATATCTTCTGTTGGTACACCTAATGAAACTGCTACATCTTTTGAAACTAAAGCATGAGGTACTTTATCAATCCCACCGTAACCTGAAACTATTAGTTTTGCATTATCAAGTTCTCTATATATTCTAATACCTTCACCTAATCTCATTAATGCAGTTTTTGAAAGTTGAGATAGTTTTGATATTTCATCATTTGAAGCATGACTAGAACCTAAAACTAAAACATACTTTATATCTTTATCAACTTTTATATAAGATTTGTATTTTTGTTCTAATGGTTGAATTAAATATGTTGAAAATGGAGAATAAGAAATTAAAACTATCCAAATAAAAGATACAAGTAAAAACTGTTTTGCTCTTTTATAGTTATTATTAAGCAAAAAAATCAAACCTACAAAAAATAATATCAAGCCAATGGACATAGGCATAAATAAAGCTGAAATAATCTTTTTTAAAGTAAAAAGCAAATTAGTCTCCTATTAAAACTGACGCATATCCTACTACTCTACTACTATCTTTAGTTCTATCATAACTTGTACAATAGTACAGCACAGAAGTTTTCAAGTTATTTTTAAGTGAAGAGTTTATTATAGCTTTAATTCCAATTAAACCACAGGCTTCACAACCATTATTTAATTGATCTAAGTCTCTTTTTGCAATTGCATTTAAACAAATATTATCCAATTTATTAGCTTTTTCTAAATTATAAAAATGACTTAAATCTGTACTTATTACAATAAAATTATTCTTATCCTCTAGAAGTTCATCAATTAAACTAGATAATATTTTAAAATCTAATCTTCCATAAACTAATTCAACTATGTCCACATTATTAAAATAATTCTTTATAAAAGGAGCCTGAGTTTCAGTTGAATGTTCACTATGAGCACTATCGACAAAACTAATAAAATCATATTTATCTTTTAATTTTTTTGAATATTCTAAATCTATATTAATATTTCCTAAAGGAGTTTCATACTCTTCATATAAAGCAATAGAAGCACCTTCTAAATATACTTTGTGAGAGGGACCAATTACAATAATCCTTTTAAATTTATTTTTTGAAGATAAATTATAAGCTAAATTTGCAGTAAAACCACTATATACATATCCAGCATGTGGAGATATAATTGCTCTTGGATTAGAAATCAACTTATTGTTTTCATTTATAGTAAAACCGTTATTGAAGTTTTTTATGTACTTTTTTATTTCTTCTTCTTCATTTGGATAAAATATCCCATTTACAGCTGATTTTCTAATACTCAAAATAAACTCCTATTATTTATAAAACATACCATGTAAATTATAATCGCAATTAGGACAAGCTCCACTTTTTAAATTATAAGATTTAACTTTAAAATATTCTCTTGAAATTAATTTTGTTTGACACTTAGGACAAATAGTATTATTTTCATATCCAATATTACCAATATAAACATAATTTAATCCCTCTGCTTTAGCAATATCATATGCAAGTTTCAAACTTTCAAAAGATGTTCTTGGTAAGGATAATTCTTTATAATCGGGATGAAAAGCAGAAATATGCCAAGGAACATTAACTCCAAGATACTCTTTAATAAATTTCACTATTTTTCTTAGTTCAAGTTCACTATCATTTTTAGTTGGTACTATTAAAGTTGTTATCTCTAACCAAATTCCATTTCTTAAAAAATGTACTAAATTATTTAATACCTGATTTAGATTGCCTCCTAAATCTTTTTTATAATATTTCTCATCAAATGATTTTAAATCAACATTAATGGCATCAATAACACCTCTCATATCATGTATAACTTCTTTACTTTCAAAACCGTTACTTACATAAACTGATTTTATATTATATTTTTTTGCTTCTAAGGCTATATCTTTAGCATAAGGATAAAAAATTGTAGGTTCATTATATGTATAAGATATTGAAGCACATTTTTTTTCATAAGCTATTTTTGCAACATCTTTAGCACTTGTATATTTAGATTTATCTATTCTTTTTTCTTGAGAAATACCATGATTTTGACAAAACTTACAATGAAAATTACAACCAACTGTACCTAAAGATAAAGATTTTGAAGTTGGTAAAAAATGATATAAAGGTTTTTTTTCTACTGGATCAATATTAAATGCGCTTATATGTCCATAAACTAAGCAATCAATTTTTTCACCAGTATTTTTATTAACTCCACATATTCCTACTTGATCTTCTTTTAAATCACAATAGTATGAACATAAAAGACATGTTAATTTTCCATTAGACGATTCTTTAAAATAGTCCATTATTTAATCTTCTTTTATCTTTTCTGCTTCATATGTTTGTATATTCGGAAATGTTCTTAAAGATTTAGGATTTAAACCAGCTTTTTGACAAAGATGAGATAAAAAAATATCTGCACTTGATAACTGCTCCCAAACTTGTGGTAAAAAGGTAGCTCTTTTTCCATCAAGTTCTAAAATAACTCCAGGTTTATTTTTTATAAGTTTATTTTTTAAATCATCCAAATCTTTATATTCTAATACCTTTGGAATTGTTAATAAAGATATTTCTATTTTAACTTCTTTAAACTCTTCGAAACTAAGTTTTTCAAATCTAGGATCTCCAAATGCTGCTGCTTTGGCATTATTAAAAATATCATCAAACATATTTCTATGAGCAATTAAAGAACCTATGCAACCTCTTAATTTTCCATTTAAAGTTAATGTTACAAAAGTTGCTCTTTGTTCATTTAATATTTCATAATTATTAAGTAAGTTTTCTTTGTCAATATTTATACTTTTATCAAATTCTGATTCAATAGATTTTTTTGCTAAAATTAAAAGTAAATCATTTATTTTCATACTATCTCCTTTAAACTATTTAATTTTAGTAATATCTTTAATAGCTTCAATAAACTTAACACTATCATTTACACATCTACAAACTTTATAATCTTTTATACCTATTTTATCAGCTTCTTCTTTATATTCTATACTAAGTTCAAAATCTGTTTCAGAATTATCAACTATAAATGAAATTGGATAAATTAAAACTTTTTCATCTTTATATTCTTTTAAGGCACTGTCTAAAGATGGTTCTAACCATTTCAGTGGACCTACTTTCGATTGATAAGCTAAAGAAATAGATTTGAAATTAATTTCTCTTTCTTTTAATTTCTCTTCTAATATCTTAACATGTTCATTTACATGCTTTTCATATGGATCTCCATTATCTACAATCTTTTGAGGTAATCCATGTGCTGAAAATATTAAATTATACTCTTTATAGTTTTCTATAGTACTTATAATCGTCTCTAAAATTGACTCATTAAAAATTTCATTTGTATAAAATGGATCAATAACTTCTAAATTAAATTTACTTTTTGCAAATTTTTTAAAATCTTCAAGAGAAGATTTTGTTGTTGTAGTAGAATATTGAGGATACAAAGGCAATAAAATAACATCTTTAATATTACTTTTTTCTAGATCTTCTACACACTCTTTTGCAAAAGGTGGAGTATATCTCATAGCTTGTACAACTTTAACATTATTCAATTGTTTTGATAAACTTTCTATTAACTTTTCAGTCAAAGGATTTATAGGAGATTGATTTCCTATTGCTTCATAATTTTCCCATGCCGAGTCTTTTCTCATTGTTACAATAAATTTTGCAAGTATTGATCTTAGAAAATCACTCTTTATTGTAATAATATTTTTATCATTAAACATATTAGTTAGAAACATTTCCAATTCAGCTTTATTCCTTGCTCCACCCATATTTAATAATACTAATGCTTTTTCGCATTTTTCAATCATTATTTCTCCCGTTTATTTTACTTAAATCAATTATTTTATCACTACACCAAGAAGCTAAATCAATGTCATGCGTTATTAAGAGTATTGAACATTTATTCAAATACTTAACTAATAGTTTCATAACATCATATGCAATTACATTGTCTAAAGCAGAGGTAGGTTCATCTATTAATAATAAATCTGGTTTCATTAATAAAGATCTTAATATTGAACATCTTTGAAGTTGGCCTCCACTTAATTCATGTGGTTTTTTTATTAATATTTTTTTTTCTAAACTTAAATCTTTTAAGTATTTATCTAAATACTCTTCTAAAATTATATTGTCTTTTACAACATCATGTATCTGTTCTAAAATTTTATATGACGGATGAAAAGAGCTATAAGGATCTTGATATATTGAACTTATATTTAAATTAGAAATATCACCTTTTAACGGTTTTAAATTACCACAAATCAACTCAAAAAGTGTGCTTTTCCCAATACCACTTGCCCCAATTATTGATATTAATTCACCCTTTTTTAAATCTAAATTAAAATTGTTATAAATCAACTTTTGTTTATCATATCCAAAATTAAGATTTCTAATTTTTAAAATAACTTCATTATTACTCATACTAATCCTAAATATTAAGAGTATACTATATTAAAATATTCATTAAAAACTCACTAAGTATTATTATATTAAGTTACATAAGTTTTATAAAAGATTAAATAGATAAAATTGATTTATAAATCAAGGAGAATGTATGAAAAAAATTGTTTTAACTATTGCATGTACAGCAATATCTTTACTAGCAGCTAATTACGCGCCATGTGCTGGATGCCATGGAGCGTATGGTGAAAAAGCTGCTTTAAACGGTAAATCAGAAGTAATAAAAGCTTGGCCAGTTGCAAGGACAATAGCTGCTTTAAAAGGGTATAAAGATGGCTCTTACGGTGGAGCAATGAAAGGTATTATGAAAGGTCAAGTTGCAAGACTTTCAGATGCAGATATTGAAGAGTTAGCTAAAATAATTTCTAAATTTTAATTAAAGAAGTGAATCATTTTTTTGATTCACTTCTTTTTGCTTTCTTTTTGCATCTTTGATTTTATCTTCTTTATTCTTGGCATCATTTAAATCTTCGGTACTATCAAATAGTAGTCCATCCATCATTTTATTACTATCATCAAACTGACCACCCTTTGCACCCCAAATAAAAAGACCTAAAATTGCAAAAGAGACTACAAGACCTACTATTAACATCATTAAAAGAGTATCATTCATATTTAATCCTAATTGTTCTTTTTTATTCTCATTGAGTTTGCAACTACTAATAAAGAGCTTAAACTCATAGACAATGCAGCAATCAAAGGAATTACAAAACCGAACATTGCTAAGGGAATAGTTATAGCATTATAAATTAAAGACAAAGCTAAATTCTGTTTTATTATTTTATAAGTTCTTTTAGAAATTTTAAATGTGTGAATTAAACTTGTTAAAGAATTATTTAATAATACTACGTCAGATACAGAAATAGTTACATCTGAAGAGTTTCCCATTGCAATAGATACATTAGAGTTAGAAAGAGCTACAGAATCATTAATACCATCTCCAGCCATTATAACTATCTTACCCTCTTTTTTTAATTTTTTGATATATTCCGCTTTTCCTATTGGATCAATATTAAATAGATATTTTTTTATACCTAATTTAGAGGAAACAGTTGAGGCAACTTTTTCATTATCACCTGTTAACATAACAACATCTAAACCATTTGATGTAACATAATCTACTAATCTCTTAGCATCGTTTTTAATTTCATCTTCTAATTCAAAAGTAGCAATAACTTTTTTATTTATACAGAATAAATAAAAAGAGTTTGAACTATCAAAGTTATAGTTAATTTTATTATCTCTTAGTAATTGTATATTCCCACCTAGTATATCAAATAATTTTCCATCTACATTTTTATATTTAGCTTTCATCCCTTTTGCTTGAATATTTTTAACCTCAATTAGATTTTTCAAAGTTAAATCATATTTTTTAACTAATTCTTTTTTTATTGACTTTGATATTGGATGAGTTGAAGCATCTAATAAAGAGTATAAAATATTTAATTTATGTATATTTTCATCCAATATTCTCATTTTCTTTACTCTTAATTCGCCTTTAGTTATAGTTCCAGTTTTATCTAAAACCAACGTATCTGCTTTAGCTATCGTTTCTAGAAATTTTGCTTCTTTAAATAATAATCCTCTTTTTGCAAGTTCAGATATACCAATTAAACTTGCGATTGGAGTAGCTAGCGCTAAGGCACAAGGACAAGCAATAACAATTACAGAAATAGCCACTATAAATGATTTTTCAAAATGATTCGCATCACTATAATCAAATCCTAAATTTATTCCAAAAAAATACCAAACTATAAAAGTAATAATTGATAAACTTAAAATAGAAATTGTAAATCCTTTTGATATCTCATTTGCTTTATATTCAATATCAGGTTTTGAACTTAATGAATCTTCTATAAGAGTAACAATAGAATTCAAAGTAGAATCTTTATAGGTTTTAATAACTTCATATTTAATCAGAGCATCATTATTAATCGTTCCGCTATAAATTAAATCACCTTCTTGTTTAAAAATAGGAATTGATTCACCAGTTAAACTAGACTCATCAAAACTTCCTTCACCACTTAAAATCTTTCCATCAATACAAACTTTTTCACCACTTCTTATTTCAATTATATCACCTATTTTTATATTATTTAAAGAGATTGTTTTTTTAGTGCCATCTTTTAATACTAAAGCTTCTAAAGGAATTGTACTTTTAATTTTATCTAAAGTATCAACTGCACTTTTTTTACCCAAAACTTCCAAATATTTTCCAATAAGTACAAAGGTAATAATCATGGAAACAGAATCAAAATAACTTTCTCCTTTTCCACCAAAAAGTATGTATAAAGAATAGATATAAGTTAATGTAGCGCCTGAACTAACTAAAAAATCCATATTAAGAATTCTATTTTTTATGCCAAAGTAAGCACCTTTAAAAAAAATCCATCCAGAATAAAAAAGTACGGGAGTAGATAGTATAAACTCTCCTAGATGTATATAATGTCTAATTTCATCATCAATTCCAGTAAAAAAGCCAGTATATTTGCCTACTGATAACATCATTATATTCATACTAGCAAATACAGCAACTAACATTCTAATAAAATATTCTCTTTTTGCTTTACTAGCCTTTTCATCAGCCAGACTAGCATCATATGCATATGCATTATAACCAATGCTTCTAATTTTTGATATTATTTGTGATAAATCTATTTTGTCGTAATTCCAAATAATTTTTGCTTTATTATTTGTAAAGTTTATATCTGCACTAATTATTCCATCCATATTATATAAAACTTTTTCATTTAACCAGATGCAAGCAGCACAATGAATTCCCTCAATTATTAAATCTACTTCCTTGAATCCATCTTCATTTATATTTACAAAAATATCTTCAAAGCTTGTTGTATCAAACCTATTAACATCATCTGATACATTTATTGGTGGGCTTATTGTTTTGTTGCCTAATTTGTTATAAAAAGAATCTAAATCATTATCTTTTAATAAATGATAAACACCTTGGCATCCTTTACAACAAAAGTTTAATTCATTATCATAAATCATAACTTCTTTACTAAAAGTCAAATGACAATGGTCACATTTCTTATCATTCAAAAAAAAATCCTATAAATTAAAATTTAAATAACTAAATTGTATAATAATAATATACATTCTAGAATATACATTATATCCTAATAAATTGGAGTAAATCTTAATGATTACAAACGTTTCTATATTAAAAAATATAACTATTTTATATGCTGAGGATGAGGCTGCATTACGAGAAATTACTCTTAATATTTTAAAAGGTTTTACAAAAAAACAATTTGTAGCCCAAAATGGTGCGGAAGGTTTAGAACTTTTTAAAAAAAATGAACTAGAAATTGATTTAATTATTACAGATGTAAATATGCCTATTATGAATGGGTTAGAAATGATTAAAGAAATAAAAAAAATAAATTCAAATATACCAATCATAGTTGCAACTGCATTTTCTAATACTGAATATTTACTTGAAGCAATTGATATTGGAGTAGATAAATATGTCTTAAAACCAATAGATATGAAAAAACTTTTACAATTAATGAGTCAGTCATTACTATATCATGAGTTAAAAGATTTATATATAGATCAACTAACTCATCTTCCAAATAGAAATAGATTAAAACAAGATTTAAAGGATAATAAAAAAGGTTTAATGGCAATGATTAACATTGATAAGTTTTCAACTATCAATGATTTATTTGGAGAATCTAATGGAGATAAGCTATTATTAGAGTTTTCTAATACATTAAAAAAATATTTTCTAAAAAATGATTTTACATTATATAGAATAGAAGCAGACAAATTTTTAGCCGTTGCAAAAAATTATGATCAAGATATTCAAAATTTATATGATATATCAAAAAATTTCAAAGACTATATTGAAGAAGATCCTGTAATAATTGAAGGGAATGAAATAGATTTAAGTATTACTATTGGTATAGCCAAAAATGGTGAGCAGCATGCTTATAAATATGTACAAAGAGTGATTACTTATGCAAGAAAAAAGTTTAAACCAATATTAATCTATAATGATTCTTTTAATATTCAAGAGTCTTTCGAAAGTAATCTTAAATGGATTAAAAAAATTAAAAGTGGCGTTAAAAATAATTGTTTTAAAGGATATTTTCAACCTATTGTCAATACTAAAACAAAAGAAATTTATAAATACGAAGCATTAATTAGATATATTGAAGAAGATGGATCTGTAGTAAGTCCTTATATATTTTTAGAAATAGCAAAAAAGGCAAAACTTTACCCAAATATAATTAAAATAATGATTAAAGAAGCTTTTAATCTTATAGTAAACAAAAATAAAAGAGTTGCTGTAAATATATCATTTGAAGATATTGCAAGTGATATTACAATGGGTTATATATACCAAATACTTGAAGAATATAAAGAATATACTCATTTATTAGAATTCGAAATTTTAGAATCAGAAGAAATATCTGACTTTTCTGAAGTCTTTAAATTTATAAAAAAAGTAAGAGAATATAACTGTAATGTGGGAGTTGATGACTTTGGTGCTGGATATTCAAACTTTAACATGCTTATAAACTTAGATATATCTTACGTTAAAATTGACGGTTCATTGATAAAAGAACTAGATTCTTCTGATAATCAAAAGATTATTGTAAAAACAATAAAAGAGTTTGCTCAAAAATTTGGCTTTAATACAGTTGCAGAATTCGTATCAAATGAAGAAATTTATAATCAAACTAAAGAGATTGGAGTAGATTTTTGTCAAGGTTACTATTTTAGTGCGCCACTAAGTTACGATCAGATTGATTAGTGAATCCAATTATTAATAATTGATTCATTATCATAAAGTTTTGATTTTATTCTTGTAATATTTGCAATAGATACTAATTCACTACTAGCTTTTTCTAAATCGTCATTTACTATAAAATAATCATATTTTTGAAATGATTTTATTTCTAACCTAGCATTATCCAATCTTTTACTAATAACAGCATTAGAGTCTGTATCTCTATTATTTAATCTTTGCTCTAATATTTTTAATGAAGGTGTAGTTATAAAAACTGAAGTAACTAAATCATTAAGTTTTTTTCGTACTATTTCATGACCTTGAACATCAATATCAAATATAACTAATTTTCCTTTATTTAATGCTTTTTTAATAGGCTTAAGTGATGTTCCGTAATAATTACCATGAACTTCTGCCCACTCTAAAAATTGTCCATTTTTTATGTCTTCTTCAAATTCATTTTTTGAAACAAAAAAGTAATCAACTCCATCTTTTTCACCATCTCTAGGCTCTCTTGTAGTTGTAGAAATCGAGAAGTAATAATCAGATATATTTTTATATACATTTTTAAGTAAAGTTGACTTTCCACATCCACTAGGACCTGAAAGTATTAAAATAGCACCTTTTTTTTCCATTATTTATTTACCTTTAAACTTAAAATAACATCTACATCTTCACCACTAGAAAGTCTATCAATTACACTTTGATCAAATTTTTGTAAAAAAGGTTTTAATTCATTAATATTATAATTGTTTAAAACAAGTCTAATTGGTTCATTGTTTTTTTCTAAATCAAACTCATACTCTTTTACTTCATCTAAAGCATCATCAATAATATCAGAAATATCTTTCCAGTCATTTTCATCAACTATAACTTCATTTTGAACAGTATCATCATGTAAGATATCACTAATCTTATGTAGTTCATTATTATCTAATACTCCTCCATTATTAATTGAGGTAATACTCACTATACTTTCGTCATTATCTTCTTCAATATCATATGCAACATCGTCAGCTAAGGATTCTACATAATTCGTAACAACTTCTTCTTCATTAATAATTTCATTCGAAACAATACTATTATCTTCTATAATAAAAGCCATTTGTTCTTTTAATAATTCCTCTAAGTTTGTTGGTAAGAAAGGTCTATTAACTATAAAATCTCTTGATTTATCAAAAGGCAATTCTTCACTAGTAATTGCAGCAATTTTTTTTGTGAATTGTCTCAATTTATTAAAATCATCATCTATAAATTCCTCATCAACAATAATAAAATCTACATTTTCTTCTATATTTAAATTATTTTTAATTGTTAAATTAATATTTAACTTATTACAAACTAATGAAAATATTTTTTCAATCATAGGAGTTTTAGAAATCAATATTAAATTCATTACTTTAACTCCTTTAGCTCTAGATTTTCCAATTTATAAACCTTATCACATTGCATAGCTAATTCATTTTCGTGAGTTACTAAAATCATTCCAGCATTATTATTTTGTATATAACTTTTTAAGGTATCCATTACTGTCTGAGCAGTCTCTTTATCTAAATTCCCAGTAGGTTCATCTGCAAATATAATTTTAGGTTTTTTTGTTAATACTCTTGCAATTGATAATCTTTGTTGTTGGCCACCACTTAACTCTCCAACAGCTTGATTAATTACAAAATCAATACCTAACTTTTCAAGAAGTGATTCATCTAGTGATTCCCCACTCAATAATGTCGCAATTTCTAAATTATTCTTTGCAGAAAAACCTCTAAATAAATAATGTGCTTGAAATATTATACCAAAATCTTCTCTTCTTACATTCAAAAGTTCCTTTTTTTTGATTGTATATAATTCTTTTTTATTAAAAATAACTTCACCTGTTTTAGGAGCAAGTAAAGAAGATAATACATTAAGTAAAGTAGATTTTCCACTTCCACTCATGCCAATTATTGCAATACTCTGTTTTTTTTCTAATGTTAAATTTATATTTTGAAAAAGTTTATAGTCAAACTCGTGAGATAAGTTCTTTGATTCAAGTAAGTAATTATTTTCATCAGTAGTAATGAGTGACTCTTTTTTTATTGTTTCACTCATTACTATGACTTCATACTATAATATTTTATAAGTAATTATTTAGCCATTTGTGCAGCAACTTCTGCAGCAAAATCTTCTTCTTTTTTCTCGATACCTTCACCTAATTCAAATCTAACGTAAGAAGTTAATTTGATTGATGCGTCAACAGCCTTAATAGCTTCTTCAACAGTCATAGAATCATCCATAACGTAGTTTTGAGATAATAGTGCATGTGCAGTATCTAATTGAGAGTTATCTTCAATCCATTTAGCAATTTTACCTTTAACAATGTTTCCAATAATTTTCTCTGGTTTACCTTGAGCTAATAATTCTTCTTTCATTTTAGCTTCAGCAGCTGCAACAGCTTCTTCAGTTAATTGAACTCTAGAAACGAACTCAGGGATAATTTTAAGATGCTTTCCAAGTCTTACTAACTCTTCATTCTCTTTTTCAATATCAGCAATAATTGCTTTATTTTCTGATTCAATGAAATCAGCAGCTAAATCTTTATAAGAGATAACAGTTGGTTTCATTGAAGCTGCATGCATTGCAACTTTTTTTAATAAATCAATAGTTTTTTCTTTTGCAGATTCATCACAAGTAGCAGCTAATAAAACTCCAACTTTACCTAAATGAACATAACCATTTACAACAGTACCTTCAACATTAGATACTTTTCTTGCAACTAAATTTTCACCAATTACGGCAATTTTTCCATTTAAAAAAGTTGGGAAATCTTGACCTTCAATAGTAGAAGCAGCTAAAGCTTCAGCATCTGCAATATTATTTGATTGAGCGTGAGCAGTAATTCCCTTTGTTAAATTAAGAAATTGCTCATTTTTAGCAACGAAGTCAGTTTGAGAATTAACTTCAGTCATAGTTGCTTGAGTATTTTCTTCATTAACTAAAATAGTAATGATACCTTCAGCAGCAACATTCGAAGATTTCTTAGCAGCTTTTGTTAAACCTGCCTCTCTTAAATATTTTGTTGCTTCTTCAATATTACCATCACACTCATTTAATGCTTTTTTACAATCAAGCATACCTGCACCTGATTTTTCTCTTAATTCTTTAATTAATTTAGGAGTTGCACCAGCCATGATTACGCTTCCTCAGTTTTTGCTGGAGTAGATTCTTCAGTTTCACCTTCAGCAACTGCTTCTGCTACAACTTCTGCAGCTTCATCTTCAGATACAGTTACATCTTCTTCTGTACCTTGCTCTTCCGCTAATACAGCTTTACCTTCATTCATAGCTTCAGCCATTTCATTACAAAATAATTGAATTGATCTGATTGCATCATCATTTCCTGGAATTGGAAAATCAACTACATCTGGATCACAGTTAGTATCTAAAGGAGCAACAACTTTAATACCTAATCTTCTTGCTTCTTGAATAGCAATTTTTTCTTTTACTGCATCTAAAACAAACATCATATCTGGTAATTTGTTCATTTCTTTGATTCCACCAAGGTATAATTCTAACTTAGTTTCTTTTCTAGTAAGCATTAATGCTTCTTTTTTAGTTAAAAGATCTAATTGACCTTCTTCTCTCATTTTTTTAATAACTTCTAATTTTCTAATTGATTTTTTAATTGTTCCGTAGTTTGTTAACATACCACCTAACCATCTATGATTAACGTATGGCATACCACAATTTTCTGCTGCTCTTTTAACAGCTTCGCTAGCTTGCTTTTTAGTTCCAACAAAAATCATTGTTTCACCTTGTGCAGCTGCATCTCTAACTACTGTATATGTGTATCTAAAGTATCTTAATGTTTTTTGTAAATCTATAATATAGATATTCTTTCTTACACCGAAAATGAATTTTTTCATTTTTGGATTCCATCTTCTTGTTTGGTGTCCAAAGTGTACACCACATTCTAATAGGTCTTTCATAGTAACCATGTTTTTTCCTTGTTATATATGTATTTGGGTTTATTCCTCTGTGTCCCTTAATGCATAAGCACAACCCATACCAGGATTGACACATGAGAGGTTCTAATTTAAAATTAGAGTCGTGATACTATCTAAATCAAGTTTAACATTAGATTAATTCAATAAAGTTTTCATCCTAAATATAAACTAAGATAATAAGATCTTATTCTAAATAGTTTAACAATAAAAGTTCTAAGTATTATATTTAAAACATTAAAAATAATACTTTTTATTAAAATAAATAAATGTTTATAATCATTTTGATAGAATTCTATATTAAATACTACTTTTAGGAAAAAAATGCAAGTTGTAAATAACACAGAACAATATGAAAAAATAAAAATATTAAAACAAGAAATTTCAAAAGTTGTCATTGGGCAAGAGGATATGATAGATTCAATTCTAATTGGACTTTTAACCAATGGCCATATATTATTAGAAGGGGTTCCAGGTCTTGCAAAAACAACTGCTGTTAAAACAGTTGCAAATGTTATTGATTTAAAGTTTAAAAGAGTTCAATTTACTCCTGATTTATTACCAAGTGATATAATAGGGGCGCAAATTTATGATATGAAAACAGGAGAATTTAAAATAAAAAAGGGTCCTATTTTTACAAATTTGTTATTAGCAGATGAAATCAATAGAGCTCCCGCAAAAGTACAATCAGCTCTGTTAGAAGTTATGCAAGAAAGACAAGTTACAATTGCTGAAAACTCTTTTGAAATTGAAGCGCCTTTTTTAGTGTTAGCAACTCAAAATCCTATTGAGCAAGAGGGCGCTTACTCTTTACCCGAAGCTCAATTAGATAGATTT
>JAAETO010000162.1 GCA_024228275.1 Arcobacter sp. | reverse complement strand
GAGCTGCATAGGTATCTCCGCTTCGAACTCGGGGTCGGGTGACGGGCCGCCCTCCTGGGGTGACAATCCGGATTCGTCGCCCACCGGACCCTGTACGGGTACCGCTGCGGTGGGCGCCGGGGCCGGGGGGCGACGCACCCGGGGGCATTCCCGAAACCAGATATCGACCAACGTCAACACGTCACCAACATCACAAGAGTCGACCCCGTCGGCCGTGGCCGGGACAGGGTCGCCGGCCTCGTCGATCATCGTCCACGACACCAACCGGTCGACGAACAAGGCGATCATCGCCTGGTTTGTTCGGACCTCTTGGTACTCGTCGACCGACATCCCCCCAATCCGGATCTCGAGACCGGGGAAATCTGAACCTTCTTCGAAGTCGAGATGCCGGACACGGGCGGCCCGCACATACGCCACCGGATCAAGCCCAGGTCGGCACGGTGCCGGACTGTAAAACGCCGGGAGTGGACCAGACGAACGACCCGTCAGCGGCGCGGGTCAGG
>JAAETO010000161.1 GCA_024228275.1 Arcobacter sp. | reverse complement strand
AGAATGAAAATGGAATAGACTTTTTAAGAAGTATTAAAGAAGAAAATAAGATTAATATTCCAACAATACTAACTACAGCACATACTGATACAAAATATCTTCTTGATGCGATAAAATTAAAAGTTGAGAACTATATTGTAAAACCTATTAATATTAAAGAACTTTTAAATACGCTACATGATATTTTATTTCCTATTATACAAACACAAGAAATTAAAAAGCATTTAAATGTAATTAAAACTATTTCAGCAATTACTGATAGTAAACAAGTTGAAGTAATTAAATATATCATTAGCAATTTAGATAAAAACAATCGACTACTATCATCATATACTGATATTATGAACGACATATCAATTTCTAAACCTACATTGATAAAACTATTTAAAGAGCTTTCTGAGAAGAAAATTCTTACTAAAATTGCTCATAAAACATATCAATTTGATGAAGAATCTTTAGAAAAAATTTAGATTAATATTTTGGTACATACTACCATTCAAATTGAAAAGTAGTATGTACAATTTTAAACCTGTCTTTTAACTCGCTATTTATTTCACGTAATAACTGTTCATAATTATCTAATGAAGATTTATCTATCTTAACATGTGCCGTCATATTATACATATTTTGGGTTATTTCCCAAATATGAACATCATGTAAATTTATAACTTCTTCATGCTTTTGAATAAATTCTTTTACTTCTTCTAAATCTACAGGTGAACTTTCCATTAAAGTATTAATTGAATTTTTTAAAATTCCATATGCCCACTTACTAATAACTAAAGAAACAATAATTGCTAAAAATATATCAATAAAGTACCATGAAGTATAATGTATTACAACATAACCAAAAATAATTGCTACAGAAGATAAGGCATCACTTAACATATGAAGAAAAGAAGATTTTAGATTTATATTATTTTTATCTCCTTGCATAAGTATAATTCCAGTTATAATATTAACAATTAAACCTATACTTGCAACAATCATAGCAGTTTTTATATCTATACTTTGAGGATTAAGAAATCTTTCAAAGGCCTCGTAAACGATCCATATAATTGAAAGAATTATAGTAAGGCCATTTATAAATGCTGCTATTACTTCTATACGATAATATCCAAAAGTTTTATCTAAAGGTGCTTTTTTACTGGCTATTATAATTGCAATTAATGATATTATAAGTGCAAAAGAGTGAGTAAACATATGTATTGCATCAGAAATTAAAGCTAAAGAATTTGTTATAACTCCATAAAAGAACTCTATAAGCATAGTAAAAAAGGTAATAATTAATGCTATTTTCAAAACTTTTTTATCAATTCTTCTGTGATCATTATTATGATTATAATCGTTAGAGTGAGAACATCCAGTACTATTTTCAGTACTACTATTATTTTTATCTATGTAGGGTTTATGTTCTGATAAACCAAGATTACAATTTTCCATAATTATTTTCCAAATACCTTTATAATTTTAAGAAGATTATCAATTTTCGCTTCAGATTCTATATTATCTACTTTTTTTATTTTTTCTATTAAATGACAAGTAAGAAGTATTTAGTGAAGTTAATTGTCTAATGGTTGAATAAGGATCAATATCTAAATTAAAATATTTGTAAGTAAACTTGTTTTTTAACTATTTTATTTCTAAATAACTACACGAAGCATTTTTTACACGTTGTACTATAGACTTAATTAAAGTTTAATAAAAATATAATTAGTACTTAATAAAAATTAATATATGATTCGTTTATAAATAAGAATTATAAAGGATCTCTTTGAAAATTGATATTACAAAAATTGCAAATACAATATTATATATGATGGATAATAAAGTTTTACATTTAAATGATAGAAAATTATCTATTTTACTTTTCTTAATGGAATTTAATCATTTAGAAAATTGTCAAGAAAAACTGTTTAATGAAACATATTTAAAAACAAATAGAAACCCAGAGCCTGTAATTTTGGCTGATCTTTTTGATATTATTGCAAATAACTTAGACTTAGATGAAGATGATGAAAGATTAATATTAATTACTGAATTATTAGACTATCTTGATATTGAAATTATTGCAAAAGAAAACTACATTGAACTAGAATTTATAAAAATGGATGAAGAGTTTGACGAAACTTTATTTACTAAAGATGAAATTAAAACAATAAATAAAGTTATAAGTAATCATAAAGAAGATACTGCTAGAAAAGTTGCTAATTCATGCTTTAAAATTGATAAAGTAAGAGAAACAAAACTTAACGATATTATTATCTAATTATTTAGATATTTTATTTTTTAATTTTTGATTCTAAATAATTAGTATAATATGAAATAGGATAAGTAAGTAGTAAATATCCAATAGCAAGAGGAATGTAACTTTCTAAAGTTGAATATGTATAAGCATTTACCTCTTGCGCATTCATCGTAAATTCTGAAATAGATATAATAGAAAGTAATGACGAATCTTTAATAATACTTGCAAATTGACCAGTAAGAGCAGGAAGCATACGTGTAAATGCCTGTGGAAATATTACATATGCATACATCTGATAATTTGTCATTCCAAGACTTAAAGCCGTTTCATATTGTTCATGATCTACAGATTCAATTGCACCTCGAATAATTTCACTAACATATGCAGCTGAAAACATTGCTAAAATAACTGTACCTACAATATATCTATTATCAAAACCCATATTGTTTGCAAATACATAGAAAAAAATTAATATCTGGACTAGTAAAGGAGTTCCCCTTATAACTTCGATATAAAATTTAGAAAAAAACCTAAGGAAAATAAACTTAGAGTTTTGACCATATGCAAAAAATAGACCAATTATAAAACTTAATATAAGACCAAAAAAAGATATGATTATAGTCATTAAAAAACCATCAATAAATTTTTGCCTATACTCGTATATAACATCCCAATTAAATGTATATGAAATTTTATAAAACATAATATACAAAATAGTAAATACTACAATAAAAAGAAAAATTAGGTTAAAGAAATAAACACTTTTATTTAGTTTATTTCTCTTTCTTAAACCTAATTCATGAATAAAGAAGTTTTTTAAATTGATAAAAAAATCCTAAAAAAAGAAAGGTATGTTTAATTCATCAAATGTTTTTTTTGCATCAGTTAAATATTTATTTGCAAAACTATCAAAAGTACCATCTGATTTAGCTTGTTTTATGAATGCATCAACTTGATCTTTTAAAGGATCATTTTGTTTTAACGCAACTCCCCAATATTCAAAATCATCTTGAAATGATTTTAGTAAAGGAATTGTAGAATCCATATTTTTTTTATAATTTTTATAAATTGTTAATTGATCATAAATAAATCCATCAGCTTTTCCTTGAACTACTTCAAGTACAGAAGTTGATTCTTTATCAAAAACTAAAATATCTGCATTAGTTAAATTATCTTTTGCATAAATATGTCCAGTAGAACCTTTTTTTACAGCAACTTTTTTTCCATTTACATTTAAATCATCTATAGATTTAATATTTGAATCTTTGTTAGCTAAAACTGCTAAAGATGATTGAGCATATGGAGTTGAAAAATCAATTGATTTTTTTCTCTCTTCAGTTATTGTCATTGAAGATATAATTAAATCAATTTTTCCAGTTTTTAAAGATGGTATTAATCCATCCCATGCAATATTTTCAATGATTAATTCTCTATCAAGATGTTTAGCTAAAGATTTAGCAAAATCTACAGATACACCAGATGGATTACCATCTTTATCACTCATTTCAAAAGGAGGATAAGCTAACTCCATACCAACTTTTAAAACTTTCTTTTCTGCAATAACTTTTTCTTGATTGTTATTATCTTTTTGTTCACATCCAACTAAAAAAAGTGAAAATAGCATAGAATACATAACTAGGAACAATTTGTTCATTTTAATCCTTTAAATATTTTTTTTATTATTCCATAATAAACTTATTTAATAATTAGATTGTTTCTTTTATTATAAAAAAATCGTGATTTTCACTATTTTATGTTAACTTGATTTATTATTGTAAGATAGAAATAAAAGAGCTTGAAGCTCTTTTATTTAATTGAGTTTATTTATAAGGTAATTCGAAATGTACTGTTACATCTGACCAAGTTTTATTTGCATGGAAAGGTTTACACTTTAAAGAAAAAGCATCAAAAGATTTTTGCATAGCAAAATCTAAAACATTAATATCTGCTTTTGCATTTATAACGTTTGAACTTACAGTATAATTAAAAGGAATAACCTTTTTTACATTATTCATATCTATTTCAATATCAACAGTTCCTTTCTTATCATCACCAGAAACTTTTGTAACCTTACCTTTTATTTCTGCAATATTTGCCATTTTAAATAGTGTAGAAATGATATTGTTATCTCTAAACTTCATTTTACTATTTAAAGAAGCTGCATCAATAGTTACATTTGCACTAGATAAAAACTTTGAAAAATCGTCATTTTTACTAATACTCAATTGAACTTTGTCAAAAACACCTGAAACAGCAGTTTTTGCAGCTGTTTTATAACCGTCCCATTTAACATTTACTTCTTTAGCATCATAAGCAAAAGCACCAGTATATAAAAAACTTGTTAACATTAATGATTTTAAAATCATTTTATTCATATTTACTCCTTAAAAAAAGGAATTATTACATATTTGATATTAATTATCAATATTAAACCATGTAAATTTATGAATTTCTTTTAAATTTACAAATTGGTAGTTTAAATTATACTTTTTAGTTCATT
>JAAETO010000160.1 GCA_024228275.1 Arcobacter sp. | reverse complement strand
TAAATATATAATAGGTTATAAAAAAAGGTTAAAAAATTATATTTAGGTTAGGTTAAAAATTAGCTTTACCCAGAGGTAAAGCTAAATAAAAAATAATTTGATTTTCTAAATATCTTCTACTTTAGTATAAAGATTTGGCAAAGGAGAAGTATATTCAAAAGTTGAGAATGGTGATATAATTTCAGATAAAATTTGTTGTTCTCCTACAAAAATCATTTGTCTTACAATTACGAAATAATAATATAATTCTGTAGAAAATGCTGCAATAATTGTAAAAAAAATAACAGAATCGGCTTTTATAAACTTTTCACGCTTTATAAACATTATTATAAAAAGTAGTAGTATTATAGCAAATAATCCAACAAAAACTGGTGTAAAATATTTCATAATTAGTTTCTTATTGAATTCTTCATTCTTAACTTTTTCTTGATCTGCTTTTTCTTTAATATCTTTATTTTGTGGTAAATTTGGGTCTGATTCTTTACAATAATAGTCCCTTTCTAAAGGTGCTTTTTCTAAATAAGCAATTGGTAATGAAGATAAACCTACAACAACTTCTTCGTATTGTCCACTTGCAACGTAGTAAAAAAACAATATTTGTACTAATATAAATATCAAAATATTCAAGAAAATAAATGATAAATTTTTGGGATCAATAAATTCTTTTTCAGCTTTCAACATCAATTTTAAATATAATTAATATATATATAAAAAATGGAAAATACATCTTTATTTATAATTTGTATAATACTAATTTGTTTAAGTTTTATAGCCATTTTAATTATTCAAAATAAAGGAAATCAAGATAAGGACAGCGAATTGCCAATTTTTTACCAACCGAGAATTCTTTTTACTGTAGGAGGAATTTTAGGTACATCAATAATCATGGCAATAATAGAAGTTGTTTCTAGTAGGTTTGTACTATTACCTAGAACTCATTCTCAAATTATTAACCAATTAAGAAAAAAAGGTAAAGATTTAGAATCAGAAAGAAATAATACTTTTACTGATATCGATAATGAATTCGGTTTAACTGGTTTTTTACCACCCGGTTTTGTCTTTGATCAACTAGGGCAACAAGAAGCGTTAATGTATAGCCTCGCTGCAGTAGAAGAAAAAAAAGTTAAAACAGTGAACAGATACGCTTATTTATCAGTTCTAATTCCTCTTTTAATAATTTCTTTTTTAATTTTTCTTATTATTAATAGATTAAGACTAACAGGTAAGAAATACGGAATCACTGATGTATTCAGTTTTGTTCATGTAAGAGCATTATTTTATGGTATTTTGTTATCAGTATTCATATTTGGTGCATTTCAATACGTATTCTACCTATTTGGTATTGATTATAGTTATGCTTCAAATCAACAGGTCCAAGTAAGATTAGCTGAAGAAATACGAAAGCAATTAAATTGTGATTCTAGTAATGCTACTAATGATAATACTTCATTACAACCCTAAATAAGCAATTTAAATTAAGGAATAAAAGCAAAATTTTTAAATTTATTATTATTTAAATTATTTTCGTTATATATTATTTTTTTTCTTCTTGTCTTAATTTCATCTTCGGATGTCATTTTACGCCTGGTTCTTATCTCTCTTACTGTTTTAATCTTATGACATTCAAAACATAAAATTTGTAAATTTTCAATTCTATCATCTTGCGTTTCACAATAAGGTATAATATGATCAATTTCATAAAAATTAATATTATCATATGTTGTTTTAAATTTTGTATAACATAAAGAACAAGAATTATTTTGTTTTATTAAAAGCTCATCTTTTACATAATTTGGAATAGCTTTCCTTTTTTTTTGACCCATAATTTAAAGTTTATTTATATAAAAAAATTATTAAATTTATTATTTATTAAAGGAATTTAACTATCATTATTTAATATAATTGCACAACTACACTCGTTTTTTCGCGGGTTTTTGACTTTTTTATTAAGTTTTGAACCGGTGAGTTTGAGATTTTTTCGTCTTTTTTTAGCTGATTCTTTTTCAGCCTCAAGACGAGAAGAAATAATTCTTCTTTCAGTGCGTGTAAGATATACTTGTTTCCTTCCTTTATTATAATCAACAGGTCTATTTTCTATAATTTCTTTTTCAATCAATGACCTAGCATTTTTTTTCTTATTTTTGTGATTTTCGGTATATTTCTTTTTAACTGTAAGTTTATGTGATTCAAATTTATAACTTACAGACTCAAAATTTTCCCAAAATCTTTTGTCTAAATCTAAAGAAATAAACCATTTGAAAGCTGTAAGTTTGGGCAATGGTTCTTCTATATCATTTATTTTTATATCTGGATTACATTCTCCTTGCCAAATAAGATCACTGTTTCGATTTTTCTCACTTAAAAAGTTATAGTAACGTTTTTTATAATTTGACATAACATTTCTATAAAATTCATTTAGCCGAGTTAATCTGCCTTGAATTTCACAAACATAATTATATTCTTGGCTTAGAAAAAAAGTTACTTTTTCAGGTATATCGACATTTGTTTTTGTTAATCTTCTTAATCTTTCAAATTTTTCTTTATCAGAAAAAAAATTTAAAATTAAGTCACGATAATAAATTTGGCGGTTTTTAAAAGTATATTTTTGTGATTCCATCGTTTCACGTATTTTCCGCTTTATATAAGGTTTAGAAAAAAAAATATTTTCGATTAAAAAGAAAAGTGTTTGGTTTATTTCTGCTTTATAGGTAAATATAAGTATTTTAAAAAGAAATGGCTGAAGAAATTGAAACTAGATTAGAAGATGATAATGACACTAAGAATGAAAAATCAAATGAAAAAGAAATTGAAAATGATTCAGATATTTTAATACAGCTTTACGATTTTATGCCTTCACTTGCAACTTACGTTTTATTTGCAAGAAAAATGAATTCTACAAGAAAATCTGATGATCAAAATAAAAATACTATTGATAATATGTTAGCTGTTTTATCTTATCTGGTAAATGTTCCTTTAGAAGAGTTAGAAGATACACATAATCTTTATACTACAACTCTTGAAGAAATAGCAATAGAAGATGAGGAAAAAGAAAATGAACACAGTGAAATAGACTATTTAAATAAGAAAAGAGAAGATGTTAAAAATCAGCTGGATATTATAAATAAACTCGATAAGCAAGTAATCGAAGCCGTTATAAAATTAGAAGATAACATTGAAAAAGCAAATAAGGTGATTGAATTGGCAAAACAAACAGGCTCTAAAACTAGTACCACTTCTAATAATATTATTAACGAATGGGGTGGTGGTACTGCAAACGATTTCAACTCCCTTTTTGAAGAACAAACAATAATTCCTCCTGGATTTGATCAGGAAATTCAAATTCCGCCAGTGTTTGATCAAAATACATTACCAACTGCATTACAACAAGAAGGTGAAATTCCGCCTTTAATCAGACAAATTACAGTATCAACTACACCTAATTAAATCCACCAATATCAATTCCTGTTTCATAAATATCTTGAAGATTTTTAATATTTAATATTGCTGCAACATTTAACACAACTTGAACTGCAATTACTATAAAAACGATGTAAAACGCAGGTTCAATGCTTGATTCATCTACTTTATATTTTTGACAATAAGGTGATGTTTTGCTTCTAGTTAGAGCATTAATAATAACTTTAATAATATCAACTAAGTAAAAAATGAACCAAAGTGTGCCGAATACAGCAGCAACAATTGGATTTATATAAAATAAACATAAAAAAGCTATTATTAATAATCCTAATTTTAAAAAACCTGATCTAAAACAACCAGCATACATTCTATCAATACCGAAAGCATTTAAACCTAATGCATTTAATAAAATAATTACAAGTTTATTTGTTTTTTGAACAACCATTTGAATTCTACTGCTATAAAAAGATATTTTAAAAAAAAAGTTCAATATTAAAATTCCTCAATTTTAGTAAAATTATAATTTACTACAACTAGATTCATCTCCTCTCTATTATATTATATTATATATATATAAGTAAGAGGACGTGAATCTAGTTGCAGTAAAATTTAAAGCATAAAAAACTATAGTTTT
>JAAETO010000159.1 GCA_024228275.1 Arcobacter sp. | reverse complement strand
TTGCAAACTCTGTTTCTTCTAAGAAAATATCTTCATTCAATATTTGATATGCTCGTATTCTTGACAAACCAATTCCTGGTGCACCATGACACCAAGCCGTCATAAACTTTTTATTGTATGGAGAAAGCAAATTATCTTTGAGTACTCCTTTTAATTTTTCTAATTCATTGTTATAAATATATTCGCTTAACTCACTATGTCTAAAATCGGGCCAGTTAAATAGCTTTTGGTTATTAAATTGACGTTCATATAAAAAAGCTTGTTCTGCAGCATATAAAAAATAGGTTGAACTTGTTGCATTATAAAGTTCAAGAAAGGCATGTGCAATTCCAGCAGTGCCATGGGCATAGCCTAATAAATTTCTAAAATTGTATTTACTATTATCTCCCCATGACCAGCCTGTTGTTTCCATATTTGCTTTGGCAATTAAATTTTCTCCTAACGCTATTGCCATATCCAAACAAAAATTATCATTAAAATTTTGTTCCATTATTAGTAATGCCGGTATTGCACCGGCAGCACCTCCAATTACATCAATACCATAGTCTGCCTTTTCATTTCCTTTAAGAGGTTCTAATATTTTTTTAGCACTATTTAAAAAATTATCTTCTTTAAGAATTTCTATAGATTTAACAATTGCATAAGCAATTCCAACCCTTCCACTGTGGAAGCCAAAGCTATTGTTTGCTAAATTATTAGCTTCACTTATTGAGAAGTTTATTGCACCTCTGATTGTTTTTAATAAGTTTTTACTTGGTTTTATTTTATGAAGTTCAACCAAAAATAATAGAATACCAGCAGTTCCTTGATAAACTGCTCCACCAGCTTTTATTTTTATTGCTTTTTTGTCCTTGGGATTTCCTCTATCTGGTGACATTATATTCCAAGTGCATCTATTTCCTTCCCAAACAGCATTTTTTACTAGACGGTTTCCAATTCTGGTTGCTGTTTCTAAAAATATTTCTTTATTTTTCATATTTTTTCAATAGTTGTTTTGTTTATTTTATCAAAGGACCAATATACAATATGAGCTAAATAAGATTCATCTTTTATTGAAATCCCCAATCGGTTATTCATCATGTGTATATAACTTGGTATAATTGTATTCAAAGTCATATCCCAATTTTCAATTACATTAGAGTTTTTTGTAAGTAGATTTTCTTTTTGTAAATTAAATAATTTATTTTTAACAGTATTCAGATTACTTTTGTATAAATCTAAAATCGGACTAATTTTAGCACCTTGTTGAAGAGCACTCCAAATAGCTAAAGTATATTCAATCATTTTGTCAGATTGATTATCAAATGCATTATTAAAAGTATTTGTCAATTGAATAAAATCTTTTTCATTATTTGTAAATGGTCTTAAATAATTTATTCCATAATTCTTAATAAAAGAAGAAGCTTTTTCTGTTTTTTCAAAAAAAATAAATAATAAAATTAGTATTGTAATTAAACCTTTCCCCAATCTATTTGCTTTATCACCGTTTTTAATCTCTTTCAGTAATTCAATACTACAGATGCTTGAGTAAAAGAAAAAATCTTCTGCTATTTTTATTCCCTCAATACCTCCATATCGCTTATTTTCAGGTTCATATTCAATCCATAAGTAATTCTTATTTTTTTCTACTTCGCGGGGTAATAAAAATAAAGTTGCTGGAAAACTATTTTCAATATGTTGTTCAATTGTTTTAATTCCTTGGTTAGATAAAATCTTTTTGTTTCCATATAATCTTAATCGTACATGGGTTCCTAGTTCACTATATCTAATAAAAAAGAATTTTTCAAATAATTTTTTGTTATTATATTTGTCAATATAAGTGTCGATTACTTCTAAAATTATTCTATCACAATCGCTTGAATAAATATCACCTTTATAGAAAATGTGAATACTCAGCCATCCCAAATTATGCTTATTATCTTTCAACAATTTGTTTCGCCTATTTTAATTTGCCGGTATATCTATTTGGAAAATCTGTTCAGTTATATATTTATTTCCTTCGTATTCATAGGTTTCATTTTCTGCCGGATATCTTTCTTCAAGATATGCTGTATAGTTTTTAAGGTTAACAGTCATTTTCCCAAAAAGGTTTACCAGTAATGGATTTCTGAAATCTATGTACTGGGGTTTATATAAATCCCTGGACATTTTATTGTACTTCGTTTTTTTAAATTTTTCTTTCTTATTCTGCTCAGTTTCTTTTTTACCGCCTGTATCCTTATCTTTAGCAATATTCCCATTTTTTTCTGTAATGATTTTCACCAGTTCTTTGCCCTTTACTTCTTTTATTATAGTATTTTCATTTTTATCAACTTTTTGTTTGGTATCATTTTCTTTTTTAGCAATATCTTTAATTGGTAGAGCATTTATTTTAATATACACTTCTTCAGGTATTTTATTAGCTTTAATCCAACGATTAGCTCTTATAAAATATTCACTATCAGTTTCGTTTTGTTTAGAAATAGGAAATAATTGTGAAGGTACAATCCAGCATTTTCTTGATAGTACAATATTGTTTTCAAAAACTATTCTAGGTCTGTATATTATCTTTGGTATATAATCAGTATGCTTATCTATCTCTTTTGTTTTTTTTAATTCTTTGTTTTTAGTTTCATCTTTTAGTTTGTCTTCCTTAATTTTAGAAATAATTGGGTTATCCGGAATTTGCATAGAATAATTAGATGAAGGTGCAAACTTTGCCAGAAGTTGAAAAAGAGGAGGCCTCATCATAGGATTTAAAAATCCCAGGTCTAATGGAGTAACATATTTACCAGTCGGTTTGTGTTTAATTATGAGTTTTGTTTCATCATTTGGATTTTCTGCAACAATAAGATCTGTACTTTTCAACTCATGTTCAGCTAAACCACCTTCACTTGTAGGATAGCTTATTTCCCATTTTAATATTGGTGGATGAAGATTTGCATTGAAATTAGCATCACCACATATCTCCGCCATAACAGTATTATCAGAAAGTCCCTTATTATTATTGCATAGCTCTTCTTGTTGTTCTTCAGTAAATGAAAATAAGAATCTTGAAAAATATTTACCATATCCTAAAAGATATTTACCACCGGGTAGCAATAAACGTGGTTCAATTTCTTGAATGTTTGATATTATAATTTGAGAAAATAATGAAGCGGAGAATGAAACTTCATTATTCTCAGGTATTCCATCGACAATACCACTAAGTTCTTTGCTAGTTATTATTATTTCATTAGCTACTTGGTTACTAATCCATTTTTGAACAATTATGTTTTTAATATTTGTTTGTGCTTCTTGTATCTTATTGATTAATTTTTGTTTAAATGGGTTATAAATATTAAAATTTTTTAATTCTTCGTCTAACTTACCATTGTAATTATTCGCTTTCAATTTTTGCTGCTTTTCTAAATGTTCTTTGTAATGCTTTTTATAAAAATCCTCATAAAATTGTAGCAAAGGTATTTCTTCCTTTACATTGTTATAATTAACTTCAAAAAAATGTCTCATATTTATTTGTTCAGTTCTAGGATATGCCAATTTTTTTGTAAGGTTTATATATTTTACAAGACTGTTTTCAACATTATGAAACTTATTACTAACGTTTATTTGAGCAGTACAATTAGCAGTAGCATCTTCGTAGAAAGGTAAATCTACTTTTAGGTTTGCGGTAATTCCGATTTTATTAAATATTGATTCTATTTTTTTATTTAATTTACTTAAAATCTCTTGTCTTTTTTTTACATTTGAATCTTTATAATATTTTGTATTGTCTATTAAGTATTCCAATAACTCAATTATTATTATTGCATGTTTATCTTTAATTGGTTTTAGAATAGTTTTTAATTTTTTAGCCCAATTAATTTCTTGCTCTGGTATACCAATCTTAAAACGAATAAATCCAATTTCTAACAATCGATCTACATATTCTTGAATTTCTTGTTCTTCAGCCTCTATTTCTTTGTGAAATGCAATTAGTTTTATCAACTCTTTATATGTGGTTAAGGAAAATTTTCGCAATTCTTTGACTATTAATTTAACCACAGGATTGTTTGGAAGTCTTTGAAAAATTTCTTTACCATCTTGTTCAGTAAGAAAAAATAATATATTTTTCTCATTGCTAATTGTTGGGTTTAACTCCAAGGGAAACCATCTTTTAATTTCATCCCGTTTCTTACAATGTTCAATTAGATTGCCATAAATTCCTTTATTAATTTGGAGTAAACTTTCCTTTTTTTGTGGATTTCCTTTAAAAATAAATTTATTGTATGAATTATTCTCTGTTTTATTTATTACTTTACCTGGTATAATACTACAAAAAGTACCGAAAGGTGTTGCTTTCATTCCCATTCGAGAAAAATATCGTAATAATCCTCTTTCAGCTTGTTCGAGTCTACCATTTAGTTTGCTATTTGCAGATTTGAGATAAGCATTTTGAGTTTTATAAAGGGAGTCACTTGAAATCAGAAGCCCTTTCTGAAAATCGGAATTGCCTAGATAAGATTTAAATTTTTTACGTATTAATGAGGTTTCTTTAATATAATTTTTTTTTATATTTTCTTCTGTCTTTTGTTTTGCAATTAAAAGTTTAGAAAAATCATTAATTTTCGCACATCCATCTAATGATATCAAGTTTTTTGATCTTTCCAATTTTTCATGACTAATATTTTTACCTTTGAACAAATCCCTTTTAAAATTAAGTAAAAATCCCCTATCCTTTTTTTCTTCTAGCAATGGAATTTCTTCAAATAGTATTTTTGAAATAATTTCTTGTTCTTTTGTAATTGTTAACTCTAAGTTGAATAGTTTTTTAATTTGTTCGAAGGTATGATTAGCACGTAATGTATTAAATGTATTTGAGGGTAAACCTCCAACTCTACAAATAAAATGAGGGAATAATATGCCAGAATTCATATTTGCCTAAATAGTTAGTTTATTTTTTTTGAATATAACTTTCTTTTTCTCTCAAGAAATAATCTTAAAATATTATATGCCAATTGTATGAACAAAAATAGTATAATATTGTACTATTTTGATTCAATTTAATAAATATATTTTGTTTTTCAAAGTTTTTTATTATTCGTTATACGATGTTTTTTGCTCAATCGTCAATTCGTTAAACTTATTTTTAGTTTGTTTAATATAATTATTTCTTATTTTTGTAAAGATTTAACGTTCCCTAAATAAAATTATTATAAACAATAGGATAGCTTTATGGAAACTGTTCTTTTAGAGAAAGCTCTTGAATTACCACCAAACGAAAGAGTTGCATTTGCAGAATTAATTTTGGCAAGTATTGAACATGAAGAAGATGGAATACGTCAGTCATGGATTACTGAAGTCAAAGATAGAATGAGAGCTTTTAAAGATGGTAAAACAAAACTATTAGACTTTGAAAAACTATACAATGAAGATTAATATACATGAATTAGCTGCTAAAGAATTTGATGAAGCTATTGAGTGGTATGAACTTCAATCGAAAGGTTTAGGTAAGCAATTTAAAAATGTAGTAATGAACCAAATTAAAAAGATCAAACAAAACCCAAATTGGTTTTT
>JAAETO010000158.1 GCA_024228275.1 Arcobacter sp. | reverse complement strand
TTTCATTTGATAGGCATAACACATATAGTTTGAGTTTTCACCCATTGGTTTCATTGAGTTTGAGTATTTGTACCATTGTATTGCTTTATCATAATCTTTTAGTTCTTCTGAGTAAGCGTATCCTATTTGGGTGGCTGGGATTGGGTCTTTTTTTGCTTTATACCATAATCCTATTAATCCCATTTTTCTTAAATTTCCAGATTCAGGCATAGGCAAAGAAGCAGTATATTTAACTTCTTTTTTCTTAGTTGATTGTATATCATTTTCACAAGCTGTGAAACTTAAACTTATTATTCCTATTAAAGCTACTTTAACTACTCTTTTTATCATTACTCTTTTCCTTTTAATAACTCTTCATCTTCTACTAAAAAACTTATCTGTTCTAAAGAGGCTATATCTATATAACAGTTTGGTGTTACTTTATCATTATCTCTAAACTCTACTTCATATTTTAATTCTATTTGTGAAGATAGTACTATTATATATGATTTATGATTTTGTTTTTTTATTTTATTTGTAAAATGGTTTAGATTTATATATGGATTATTTTCTGGGAAGAAATCAAAGATATAGTAATCTCCACTTTCTATTAATACCTCACCAATTTCCAAATACTCATCCCCATAAGCAGAAAAGAAAAGTTTAAACTCTTTATCTTCTGCAAATATTTTAGGAATTTTCAATGCTTTTTGAACATAAAAACTTATCTCTATTCCATTTACTGTTCTTACTCTTTGATGTGATTTAAATTCTGTCTCTTCTAACTTATATCCAAACAATGATGACTTTAAGAAGCTTAGTTCATTTTTTAAAGAGTTATCAAAGTACTTTTCATTTCCTTTATAGTTTTCACCTATAAAGTTTACTAGTTGTTTTGTATTATTAAAGCCATCACTTGATATAGCTTTTAACTCTTTGTTTTTATTTGTTGTTTCGAAGAGATTAGCACTCATTTTT
>JAAETO010000157.1 GCA_024228275.1 Arcobacter sp. | reverse complement strand
ATGAAATATCTTATCATTCGTTCAGTCATTTCAAAATCAGCAATAACACCATCTTTCATAGGACGTACAGCAGTGATATTTAAAGGAGTTTTACCAATCATCTGTTTAGCTTCTTGTCCAACAGCTAAAATTTTATCTTTTCCATATCTATCATTTTGAACTGCTACAACAGATGGTTCGTTTATAATAATACCTTTTCCTTTTACAGAAACAATAGTATTTGCCGTCCCTAAATCTATTGCCATATCATTTGAGAATACGCCTATTATCTTATTTAATAACATTTAAATCCTTCTATTAAGCTATTTTTGGTTCTTTTTCTTTTGTTACAACATCTTTTGTTATAGTTATTGTTTTATCTTTGAATGTTGGTAAATCATACATAATATCAAGCATAATATCCTCTAAAATAGACCGTAGACCTCTTGCTCCTGTTTTTCTTTCAATTGCAAGTTTTGAAATTTCTTTTAATGCTGCTTTTTCAAATTTTAATTTTACATTATCTAATTGGAAAAGTTTTACATATTGTTTTACTAGAGCATTTTTTGGTTCAGTTAAAATATGAACCATATCATCCTCAGTAATTTCATTTAATGTTGCAATCATGTGAAGTCTACCAATTAATTCTGGAATAAGTCCATATTTTACTAAATCATGTGATTCAACATTAGAAATTATTTCATCATCATTTTTACTTATTTTTTCCTGGTTGAAACCTAATACATTTCCACCTTGTTTTTTCTGAATAATTTCTTCTAAGCCATCAAAAGCGCCACCACAAATGAATAAAATATTTGTAGTATCAATTTGAATTGCATCTTGACCAGGATGTTTTCTTCCGCCTTTTGGTGGAACATTAATTGTAGCACCTTCAACAATTTTTAAAAGTGCTTGCTGTACACCTTCTCCTGAAACATCTCTAGTTATTGATCTGTTCTCACTCATTCTTGCAACTTTATCAACTTCATCAATGAAGATAATTCCTGTTTCAGCTTTTTTAACATCACCATCTGCTGCTTGAATAAGTCTTGTTACAACATTTTCAACATCATCTCCAACATATCCAGCTTCAGTTAAAGAAGTTGCATCAGCGATAGCTAAAGGTACATCTAAATATTTCGAAATAGTTTGAGCAAGTAATGTCTTTCCTGAACCAGTAGGTCCAATTAATAAAACATTTGATTTATTGATTTCTGTGTCATCATCAATCTCATTATTTCTAAAAATTCTTTTATAATGGTTATAAACAGCAACTGATAAAACTTTTTTTGCTCTATTTTGACCTATTACATAATCATCTAAAATCTCTTTTAATTGAGCAGGAGTTTTTAATTTTACAGAAGGGCTTTGCTCTTCTATTTTATTATCTTCTTTATCTACTAAATTACCTTCTTTTGAACCAACCATTATTTCATGTGCAGCGTTAACACACGCTTTACAAATAGAGGCATTGTCTCCAGATATTATTGGATTATCGTTAGAATCTCCAGTCCCGCAAAAATCACATTCAAGTTTACTCATATAAAATATCCTATTATTTTCTATTAAATGGTATACCACGTTTAGTAGCAGTTACAAAGTTAGCTAATTCGTGGACATATTCATTATTGTTTGTTTCTAATAACTCTTTTGCAATATCAGAAATTGCACTACCTGATTCAAAAATTGCTTTATATGCTTTTCTGATTTCGTCTATATCATTTCTATTTTTAAATCTTCTTCTTAAACCATTTAAATTAAGTCCTCTTAGAACTGCACGATTTCCTTCTGCCAAGCAAAAAGGAGGAATGTCTTGAGTTACAACAGAACCGCCCGCAACCATAACATTTGAGCCTATTTTACAAAATTGATGTATTGGAGTTAATCCTCCAATAACTACATTATCTGCAATTTCTACATGACCTGCAAGCGTAGCTACATTTGCAAAGACGCAATTATTTCCTACAATAACATCATGTGCTACATGAGTGTAACCCATAAAAAGGTTATTGTCCCCAATTTTAGTAATTGATCCACCACCAATTGTTCCTGGATTAAATAGTGTGTATTCTCTAATTTTATTGTTGTTTCCAATAATTAATTCAACATCTTCTCCATCAAATTTTAAATCTTGTGGTATTGTTCCTATAGCAGCATGAGAAAATATATGATTATTTTCTCCAATTGTAGTTTTACCTTCAATTACAGTATGTGAAGAAATTATATTTCCATCACCTATTTTTACATCTTTGCCAATAATTGTAAATGCACCAACTGTGATATTATCACCTAATTGTGCTCCATCTTCAATTATGGCAGTTTTATGAATATTATTCATTTCTTACCTAATTTTTTATTTTGTAGCACTTTTATTTATCAACTATCATAGCTTTCAATTCTGCTTCAGCAACTAAAGAGTCATCAACATAAGCTTTTCCATCAAGTACGATTAATGTACCTCTTAGTTTTTTTATTTCAATTCTATATTCTAATTTGTCTCCTGGCTTAACCGGGCTTCTAAATTTTGCTTTATCGATACTCATAAAATATATAACTTTATTTTTTAACTCTTCAGTAGTTAAGTCATTACTCTTTAGTGCAAGTACTCCACCTGCTTGGGCCATACCCTCAAGAATCATAACTCCAGGATAAATTGGGTGACCAGGAAAGTGTCCTTGAAATGCAGGTTCACTTATAGAGATATTTTTATATCCAATAATACTTTTACCCTTTTGAATATCTGTAATTCTATCAACTAGTAAAAGAGGATATCTATGTGGTAAAATTTCTTGAATTTCATTAATGTCTAACATTCTTATTCCTATATGTTTAAAAAAGTCATATATTTTAGCGAAAAAGAAATTAGTTTTGAATTATGTCAGCTACATTTTTAGAGCTACCAAATTTTAAGTACTCACGTAAAGTTTTAGAATTACTTAAATAATTGTCTCTATTCATATTCTTATATTCATTAAAAAGATTATTTACATTCACATCTTCTTGAAAGTATTCTTTGTGAATTGGTTTTTCCCCTATATTATGAAAAAAAATATTTGCAAGTCCAATATAAGGTAGTTTTACAAACTTCTTTCCAATAAAGTAGTCTAGTTTTTTTGCTACATAACTCATTACAAAAGGAGTTCCTACAATAGAAGCTTCAAGTGTCGCTGTTCCTGAACAAATAAATCCAAACTCTGCTTCTTTAAGAACTTGAGGAGCATTATTAGAAATTTTAAAATTTGATAAATCTCCATAAGTATTAGCTATATATTCTTTGTCAAACTTTGAAGGAATAATAAGTATATGCTCTTTATCTTGTATTCTTTTAGTGAGCTCTCTAAAGACTTCCATATGATTAACAATTTCAGTTTTTCTACTTCCAGGCATATATATTATTTTGTTGCTTTTATTTAAACTTGTTTTATACTCTGTTATTTCATCAAGAAGTGGATGACCCACATATTTGATTTTATTTTGATCTTTATACATATCTTTTTCAAAAGGAATAATAGAACATAGTTTAGTACAATATTTTTCTAATTTTTCTACTCTGTTTTTCTTCCAAGCCCAAGCTTGAGGAAGAATATAATAAATTATCTCTTTATTTGGATATTTCTGTTTTAATTTTTTAGCAAGTGGAAGGTTAAATCCAGAAGAATCCATAAGTAAAACTTTATCACAACTTTTTGCAAGTTCTACTAGCTCATCTCTTAATTGGAAGAAAAATTTAATTTTTTTTATGGCATCAATAAATCCCATAATAGCTAAGTGTGTTAAATCATAAAGTGGATTTCCAAGCTCTTTATCAAAAACTCCTAAAAGTTCTATATCATCATTTAGATGCTTCTTTAACTCTTTTAAATGGATATTAGAAGATGTTTCCAGAGCACAAACTAAAAGTTTCATATAATCACTTCCTTTACATCTTCATAAGTAGTTGCTTTTAAATCAATTTCATATTTACCATCAAGTACCTTCTCAATAATTACAATTGTAGATAAACCATATTGATTATTTGTAATTTTATTTCTTATATTTAATTCTGATTCAAAAGTAGGTGGGTTATAAATTAAATCTTTTACATTTTTATAATTGCTTTTTCCAATTTTATTAAATATTTCTAGGCTTAAAATTTTTACTTCTTCTCTGTTTAAATATGAAATTTCATTTTTTTCATATTCTATTCTTCCATTTATTTTTGTTTTGTTGAGTTTAGAATAACATAGAAAATATGAAGGTACAATTTTTTTATCAATTTTAGTGATTCCACTTAATAATCTGTAGTTTAAGAATCTTTGTTTAATTATTTTATATGGAATATTTTGCTCTTCTAAACTATCTCTTTTTTTATATAGTTCAAGTCTACTTTCAATTGATTCTGGAAGTATTTGATTTGATATAGGGTTAAACATTTCATCCATAATTTTGTTTTGATGCTCTCTTTGTTGTTCTAATCCAAATAAACATCCGCAGTAGTTTTGCCTATAAAGTGAATTTTCTTTTACTAATTTTCCTTGAATTTGAGTCCCTTGTCCGCTTCTATAATCTTTAAAAATAAAATCACAATTATATTTAAGTGATAAGTTCTTACCAATTAACTCTAGTTTGTCTTGTGATTTTTTTGGAGAAATTAAAAGTGTTGTTGTGAATTTATTATGTCCTAATTCTATAGCTTTTTTTACACTTGTTTCAAGTCTATCATCAAAACAAACAGTACATCGATCCCCTTTTTCAGGTTCTTGTTCTAAACCTTTTACTTTTTTTAGCCAAGTTTCTAAATTATAATTACCTTCAATGAGGTCAATGCCTAACTTTTTACATGAATATTCAACATCCAAGTATCTTAACCTATATTCATTATATGGATGAATATTTGGATCATAGAAAAAACCGATAAGTTTTTCCTCTGGATAATCTTTTTGTATTCTTTCTAAAAAATAGTGAGAATCTACAGAACAACAAATATGAACTAGCAAGAAATAGCCTTTTATTTTATAATTTATATTAATTTCAGTATTATAGTGAAAATATTTAAAACAAAGGATTAGATATCAAAAATATATTTCTTTTTTTAGTTAGCTCATTATTTTTCATTGGATGCTCAATTAATCAGCCTAAATTAACTACAAGTGCAACAATACTTATTAAAACTCCTAAATTGAAATTCTATGATAAGGGTTTTATTTATCATTATAAGACTTATATAAAAGTTCAAATATTTTCTGCTGGAACGGCTGTATTAAATTTAAAAATATATGATAATCAAATTTGTATGGATACATTTAAGTGTGATAGTTTAGATAATTTTAATAAAGAATTTTTTCATAAAAGTTATAATAAAAATTTTTTAAAAGATCTTTTTTCCAAAAATCAACAAGAGATTATTCATAGAGATAAACAAAATAAGATTTTAATTAAGATAAAAAAAGACTAATTTATTATTTCTACAAATTTTGTTTAATTTTAAATATTAATTATCTAAATATGAAATAAATAATGACTTAAAAAAATAAATAAATATTAAATTTAATGATGAAAACAGCATTATATATTATATTGCTGGACTTAAACAAATAATATTATAAATAGGAAGTATTATGAAATATGTAGGAGCACATGTAAGTGCAAGTGGAGGAGTATTCAACGCACCAATTAATGCTAAGGCAATTGATGCAAGAGCTTTCGCACTTTTTACAAAAAATCAAAGACAATGGGCTGCAAAACCACTTGAGAATAAGGTAATAGATAAGTGGTTTGAAGAGTTAGAAAAAACTGGTATAGAATCAAAGCATATCTTACCTCATGATTCGTATTTAATTAATCTTGGTCATCCTGAAGAAGAAAAAAGAGAAAAATCTCTGAATGGATTTATTCATGAATTACAAAGATGTGAAATATTAAAACTTGATAGACTAAATTTTCATCCAGGAAGTCATTTAAGAAAGATTTCAGAAGACGAGTGTCTAGATAGAATTGCTTTATCAATGAATCAAGCTATTGATGCAACAAATGATGTAAAGTTAGTTATAGAAAATACCGCGGGACAAGGTTCTAATCTTGGATATAAATTTGAGCATTTAGCACATATAATTGATAAAATAGAAGATAAAAGTAGAGTTGGGATATGTATCGATACCTGTCATATGTTTACAGCTGGGTATGATATAAGAACAAGAGAAGCTTATGATAAAACTTGGAAAGAGTTTGATGATATAGTAGGAAGAGAGTATCTAATGGGTATGCACTTAAATGACTCTAAACCAGAACTTGGAAGTAGAGTTGATAGACATGACTCTTTAGGCGCAGGTAAAATAGGCTGGGATGCTTTTAAATTTATTATGAATGATGATAGAATGGATGATATTCCAATGGTATTGGAAACAATAAACGAAGAGATTTGGGCACAAGAGATAAAATCACTTTATGACTTAGTCGAAAATTAATATCTTTTAATATTCTTTATTTACTCTTCAAAAAATAAATATAAAAAGAAATTAAACAATTTTTTATGTAAAAATAATAGAATTTTATTTTAAAAACAATATTAAGGATTATTATGTCAAAAATAGGAATTTTAGTAGCTAGTTCTAATAATAATTTAAAATTAGCCAACAAACTAAAAAATATAGCAGATGAACTAAATGTTCAAACAGAACTTATTAATTTAGTAGATTTAAATTTACCATTATATAATACAATTGAAGAAGAAAAAAATGGTATACCTTCTAATGCAAAAGATCTTGCACAAAAGATCTTGTCATTAAAAGCTTTTATTATTGTTGCTCCTGAATATAATGGGGTAATGCCAGCTGTTTTAAATAATGCAATGTCTTGGACTTCAAGAGCAACTGAAAATTGGAGAGATGCTTTTAATGAAAAGCTAGTAGGACTAGCAACTCATAGTGGAGGGGGAGGAACAAAAGTTCTGCAAGCTATGAGAATACAATTTCAACATTTAGGAGCTAATATTTTAGCAAGAGAACTTTTAACAACTTATGAAAAGCCTCTAAATGAAGATAGTGCTAAAAATATGATTGAACAGCTAGACAAGCTTTCAAAAAAATAATTTGGTATAAGTAAAGAGATATTAAATATCTTTTTACTTGTTTAATTTTTAATGGAACATATACTTTCTGCTTTAATACCAATTTTTTTACTTATTTTAATAGGATATTATTTTAAAAGAATAAATTTTCCTTCATCTGACTTTTGGATTAATGCAGATAAATTGACTTATTATATTTTGATGCCTTCTTTATTAATATATAAATTATCTACTGCTAATCTTGAAAAACTTGAATCTTTAAATTTTATTTTTACTACACTTATATGTATTATTGTAATATTATTGTTTTTAGTGATAATTAATTTTAAAACAAATACCTTAGGAGCTTCTTTTAGTTCTGTTGTGCAAGGTGGAATTAGATTTAATACTTATGTTTTTCTAGCTTTAATTTCAGTAATGTTTACAGATGAAGGTATAGGTTTAGCAGCATTGTTAATTACTTTTGTAATACCATTAATAAATGTTTTATGTGTAATGATTTTTACAATTTATGTTAATGAAAACAAGTTTAATACTATAATACTACTAAAATCAATTATAACTAATCCTTTAATTGTAGCTTGTTGTATTGGTGGAAGTATTAATTATATAGATGTATCTTTACCTATAATTGCGGTAAGCTTATTAAAGATATTAAGTGCCTCAGCTTTACCTATGGGACTACTTTCTGTTGGTTTCGCTTTAGATTTAAGGTCTATAAAGCAAGCTAAGTTTGATTTGATATTATCTTCATTTTTTAAATTAGTTGTTACTCCTATTTGTATGTTTATTATTGGTAAAATATTTGGTTTAGGTAATCTTTTATTAAGTATTGTTGTTATTTTTGCTGCAATGCCAACTGCTCCTTCTTCTTTTATTTTGGCTAGGCAGCTAAAAGGCGATACAAAACTTATGGCTTCTATAATAACCTTCCAAACAATTGTATCTATATTTAGTATATCTTTGATTTTAACTTTAATCTATTATTGAAATTTAATTATAATACCTTTATTACTCACTTTTGATATTACGTGATATGGAGATTTATGTATTATTGATTCATCTTGTATCTTACTTTTAAAATATTCTATTGTTGTTTCCAACCTTTGATTAGATAACTTTTTTAATAGTAAGTTTATAGAAGATTTTTTAGTATTTTTATTTTGAAAATATTTTTTATCATTTTTATCTATTACCGGAATTAGATAAATTCTTTTTATATTTTGAAATTTATTAATAGTCTTTACAATTTTTTCTTTACAATTTTTACTAAGTTCTGTTTTAACAACATCCATATCATAACATTTTATAGGAGTAATTTTTTTGTAATTTTTAGATTTTTTTATTACTTTTTTTATTACTTTTTTTACTTCTTCAGTTGTTTTTACTTCTTCATTTTTGTTAATTTTTTGTACTTGAACTTTTTCTTTTTTTATATTTTGCTTTTCTATACTTTTAAGAAGTTCCTTTATAGTTTTATCACTGATGGTTTTATCTTTTACAAATATATTTTTAGGTTCTTTTTCAGAAACCTCTGAAAGTCGCAAATTTAAATCAGTTATAAGTTCTCTTTGTAAAACATTTGCTTTAGCTTCGTCATATCTATTTGGTTTACAAGCTTTACAAGAATAAATTTTATATAGCTTTTTTTTAGCCAAAATATAACCTTTAGAAGCAGCTTTATTGTAGTATTCTAGTGATTTATTAGTATCTAAGGGGATGATTTCCTTATGATATCCATATTCATAAAAGTTTCCTAATTTCATAATACTTGATAACTCTCCAAAACTTGCAAGTTTTTTATAAATCTCTATTGCTTTTTTCACATCTTTTTTTTGAACAGGACGTATTTTGTACATGTTTGCCCTAGCGTAATCTTTCATACTTTTAATATCTTCATCTTTAACAAGTTTTTGTAGAATTTTTAAAGAAAGTTCTGGATGTTCCGTTTTATAGGCTCTTACTAATGCTCTTCTGGCTTTTATATTACCTTTTTTTGCCAATTCTTTATTTAATGTAAGAGGATTATCATGAATTTTATATTTTTTGGTTATTATTTCTTTATTTTGTTTTCTTAGTAATCTTATTTTTTCTTTTAAGTTCTTAACTTTTTGTTTTCCATTAAGAAAGTAACTATAGTTTTTATCGTAAAAAGAGAGATACTCTTCTAAAACATTAGGATTGTCTATATTTAGTATTTTTATATACTCTGTTTCAAAAAATTTTATTTCTTCTTTAGAATAATTGAAATTATTGTAAGAGAATATTTTATTTATTGAAGGAGAAGAAGGTTTATTAATTTCACAACCATTAAATGTAAATATTATAAAAATAGAAATAAGAAAAAATCTCATTTTAAGCCTTTAAATAGAATTATAGTAATATTAGGATAAATATTATTTTAAAGGAATTAAAAAAATGATTTTTTTACTTTTGTTTTTGATAATAGTAATTATCGTAATATTTTTAAATATACATGACAATGCTAATCTTGAAAAAATAAAGAAGCATTTTAAAAATAGTAAATGCGAAAATATAATATATTCAAAAGGAAAATATAAAGGAATATGTGAAGATAAAGTCATGCAAATTGAAAATAGTTTTAGCGTAAATTTAATCCAAGATGAGAATAGTATTAAATTTAACAAAATTAAAAAAATAAATAAAAATGTTTTACGTATAATTATAAATGATAATTATAAAATAGAATTTAAAGATAAAAATAACGTAGAACTTTATTATAAGAAAATTAAAGGAATAAAAAAATAAATGAATGAAATTATTGAATTTGTAAATGCAAAAGATGTAGAGAATGCTACTTTCTTTAGACAGTTAAAATGTTCAAAAAAAGAAGCTGAAATTTTACAATATATAACTAAAGAGTATATACTAGGTAGGGACACTTTAGTAGTTATAGATATTCTTGGAGAGTTTTATAACATAAAAGAATATGAGCATTTAGAAAATATTAAATTAATTAAATCTTTATTAGAATTTGGATGGTTAGTTCAAAATAGTTTTGAACATATAAAATTAAGTGAAATGTCTCAATTAGAACTTTTAAATTCGAATGTTACTTTATCTGCATCTTTTTTAAAACTATTAGAAAAAGGTTCTTTAGAATTCATCTTACCAGAAATTAAAGAGTATGAAGATCATTTAGAGTATTTACAAGATCAATTTTTTAAAATAGATTTAGCTCAACAATTAAATTTAGTAAAAAATAATTTCGATGAAAATTCGCCTAATATAAACAGATTAAAATCTAAACTTACACTTCTTGAAAATAGAATAAAAGATAGAGTTAAAGAGACTAACGATGACATAATGCTTGAAGAATTTTTTAAAAGCCACTCTTTAGATGATCAGGAGCAAATGCTATTTTTGGCTTTATTAAAAGAAGAGTATTCTGGTGGAGATGGAACTATTAGAGATATGAATTCTTTAATAGATTTAGTTTCTAGTGACGATTACGAAAAAATTAAATATAGAAGTTTACTTGAAGAGGGGTCAAATTTAGTAGCAAATTCTTTAGTTGATTATGATGAGGTTTTAACACCTTTTGGCGGTATAAATAGAAACTTTTATATTCCAGATGAAGTCTTATATAAAATTTCTCATCCAACAAAAAAGAAATCAAGAAATAGAAAGATTAAACTTGATTCTCTTATAAAAGAGCAGGAAACATTTGAATTAGTATCTACTAATAAGACATTGGATGATGTAGTTTTAAATAATAAAACTAGAGAAACCTTAAACTCTTTATTAAAGCAAGTTGATAAAAATGTATTTAATAGATTAAAACAATGGGGATTAAAAGATAAAAAAAGAGGTATTGAAGCTAAAATTATATTTTATGGTTTTGCTGGTACTGGAAAAACTTTAACAGCCTTGGCCTTAGCAAAAACTTTGAAAAAACAAGTGCTTAGTTTTGATTGTTCTAAAATATTATCTATGTATGTGGGAGAGAGTGAAAAAAATGTTAGAGCGATATTTGATAAATATTATGATCTTAGGCAAAAAAGCAAATCAGAACCAATTTTATTATTGAATGAAGCAGACCAGTTTTTGAGCTCTAGAACTACAAGCAGTTTGAGTGGAAGTGAAAAAATGCATAATCAAATGCAAAATATTTTTTTAGAACAGATTGAAAGATTCGAGGGGATTTTAATAGCTACAACAAATTTGTTAGAGTCTTTAGATATTGCTTTTTCTAGAAGATTTAATTATAAAATTGAATTTAAAAAACCAAATAAAGAACAAAGAGGAGAATTATGGAATAAACTTCTTCCTTCTAATTTACCATTAGATGATAAATTTGATATAAAGAAATTAATAAAGTATGAATTGACAGGTGGACAAATTGAACTTATTATTAAAAATACAGCTTTTAAAGTAGCTGTAGATGATGAACCAATCTTTACAATAGAATCTTTTGTGGAACAAATTGAAAAAGAGTTAAAAGGTAATTTTGATTCTGAAACAAAAGTTGGGTTTTTTAGTTAGAAATTTAATAATAATATATAGGGTTTATGATGAGTTTAGTTAAAGTATTTATGTGTTTTTTTATATTTTATTCATTAACAATTGCAAGTGAATTAAAAAAAGTAACAGTTCAGTTAAACTGGAAACATCAATTTGAGCATGCTGGATTTTATGCCGCAATTGACAAAGGTTTTTATAATGATGTTGGGTTAGAGGTACACTTAGTTGAAAAACAATCTGGAAAATCTACTTTTGATGAGGTAATGAATAAGAATGCAGATTTTGCAGTTGGGTATTCTAGTTTAATTTTAGATTATTATTTAGGAAACCCAGTAGTATTACTTGCTAGTATCTTTCAGCATTCTCCATTGGTTTTTTTATCAAAACAGGACTCTAATATAAGAACTGTATCTGATATGCTTGGTAAAAGAGTTATGATTAATCCAAAATCAAAAAGTTCTGCTTCTTTAAATGTAATGTTAATAAATGAAGGATTATCTTATGATGAAATGACTTTACTTGATCATAACTATAGTACAAAAGATTTAATAAATGGAAAAACAGATGTTATCTCAGCGTATATTTCTAATCAACCTTTTGATTTAATAAGTAAAGGTATTCCTTATAATGTAATTGATCCTGTTAATTATGGTTTTGACTTTTATGAAAATATTATTTTTTCTCACAAGGATTTAGTTTCAAGTAATCCTGAATTAGTTAATAACTTTCTTAGTGCAACATTAAAAGGCTGGAGATACGCTTTAGATAATGAAAATGAGATTATAGATTTAATACTTGAAAAATATACGAAGGTTAAGAGTAAAGAAGCATTAAAATATGAAGCTAATATTATAAAAAAATCTTTAATTTCTAAAAATATCCCAATAGGTAATATTTCTGAAAATAGAATTTTACGTATAATTAACTTATATGATGAGTTAGGTTTTATTAATGAAAAATCAGCAAATATTAAGGATTTAATTTATAACTACGATAAAATTAAATTTTCAAAAGAACAACAAGATTGGATAAGTAAAAATCCTCAAGTTTATTTTTCAGGTAATCCAAATTGGCTTCCTTATGAAGCTTTTATTGATGGGAAATATATTGGAGTAGTAAGTGAACATTTAAATTTAATTGAAGAGTATACAGGATTAAAATTTATAAAAGTACCAACTGTAAGTTGGAGTGAGTCAATTAATTTTGCTAGGAAGAAATATATAGACGTTCTTTCTGAAACTACGAGTTCTATTTTAAAGAATGAGCTTTCTTTTACAAAATCTTATTTATCTTCACCTATTGTAATGGTAATGAAAAAAAGTGAAAGTTATAAGAATTCTATATTTGATATTTTAGATAAAAAGATTGCAGTAATAAAAGATTATGGGTATGTTAGTGAAGTAAAAAGGATTTACCCTGATTTAAATTATAAGGAAGTAGACAACATTCAAGATGGATTACTATCTATTGAAAATGAAGAATTAGATGTTTTATTATGTGCTTTGCCTCAAGCTAGTTATTGGATAAATAAATATAGTTTACAAAATGTAAGAATTGTAGGGAAAACCAAGTTTGAAGCTTCTTTAGCTTTTGGAGTTAGATCTGACTATAAAATCTTAGTAGAAATATTAAATAAAGCTATTTCAAAAATACCTCAGATAAAACAACAAGCTATTTTAAATAGTTGGACAAAAGTAAAATATAAACAAAAAGTAGATTATACAATGCTTTGGGTAGTTTTAATTATTACATTTTCAATCATATTATTACTATTTTTTAGACATAAAGCATTAAGTAATCATAATAAAGAGTTGACACATTTATCTGAAGTTGATCCTTTAACAAAAATTTATAACAGGGCTAAATTAAACTCTTTATTATATGAGCAACTCAATTTGTTTAAGAGATATAAAATTACTTTTGGAATAATTATTTTGGATATAGATCATTTTAAATCTGTCAATGATACCTATGGACATAATATAGGAGATTCAGTATTAGTTGAATTTGTAAATATTTTAAAAGATAATATTAGAGATGTAGATTATCTTGGACGTTGGGGAGGCGAAGAATTCTTAGTTGTTTGTCCAAGAATTGATGAAATTGGTATTATGGAAGTAGCAAGAAAATTACGTAATGTAATTAATGCACATAGCTTTAATAAAGTAGGTAAAAAAACTGCTAGTTTTGGACTTACTGTTTGTACTAAAGAAACATCAATTAAAGAATTAATAAAAAATGCTGATAACGCACTATATCAAGTGAAACATAATGGTAGAGATGGGATAACTTTCTCTTAATTAACATTATATATGTATTATAATTTATAAAATAAAATATAAATTTTTTGAAATATGTATTAAAATGAAACTCCTTTAATCAATAATTAACTTAATATTTGGTTAGAATAAATAATAAGATAGACTTTATAAGTTATTTGATATTATTTAGTTAATAATCATCATTAAGGATTAAAAATGACACATATGGATTTTTCTCATCCGTACTTTGGTGCATTTGTTATGTTTATACTAACATTTGGCGCATTTATAGCTACAGTTTTTTTAGCGAGACTTGTTAGTAGAAAGCTAGCAAGATTAGATACGGAAAAATTAAAAACAACACTTTACGAATGCGGTCCTGAAGTAACTAAACAGCCAAATAGTGTATCCGTACAGTTTTATTTAATGGCTTTGTTATTTATTTTATTTGATATTGAAATCATATTTATGTTTCCATGGGCAGTTGATTTTATAGTTTTAGGTTGGTTCGGATTTGTAGAAATGATTTTGTTTATTCTTCTACTTACTATTGGTTTTGTATATGCATGGAAAAAAGGAGCTTTAGAATGGCACAGCATAAAGTAAATTATTTACAAGATGGTGGAGCACCTATTGCTCTTACAACTGTTGACAAGTTAGTAAATTGGGGACGATCTAATTCCTTATGGCCTTTAACTTATGGTTTAGCCTGTTGCGCGATTGAAATGATGGCGACGGGAGCTTCAAGATATGATTTTGATAGATTTGGTACGATTTTTAGAGCTTCACCAAGACAAGCTGATGTTATTGTAATTGCTGGAACTTTAACAAAAAAACATGCAGAATATATGAGAAGACTATATGATCAAATGCCTGATCCTAAATGGGTAATTTCGATGGGTTCATGTGCAAATACTGGAGGTATGTTTAATACGTATGCTACAGTTCAAGGTGCTGATAGAATTGTTCCCGTTGACATTTATTTACCAGGTTGCGCTCCTAGACCTGAAACTTTACAATATGCTTTAATGATGCTTCAAAAGAAGATTCGAAGAGAATCTGTATTTAGATCAATAATAAAAAAGAGGTTAGTGTAATGAGAAAATATACGCCTAAAAATGATGTTCAAAAAAAATCATATTTTAATGATAGATTTTTTGTAGCGCCAGAAACTCCTAAAAAAAATGCCTGTAATGATGAAATATATTCAAAAGATATAGAAGTATTAAAAGAAAAATTTGAAATATCAAATAACTATATAGAAGTAGACGAATTAGTAATTTTTATAAATCCTGAAGATAATATAAAAGTTCTTACATTTTTAAAAGATGAGTTAGAATATGAACAGTTAATGGAATTATCTGCGATTGATTATATTGCTTCTCGTGGCGGTTTTGAAATTTTTTATGAAATGTTATCTTTAACAAAAAGAAAAAGATTAAGAGTAAAAACTTTTATTAGACAAAAACAATCTATAGAATCAGTTTATTGTATTTTTAAAATGGCATCATGGGCCGAAAGAGAAATGTATGATATGTATGGTGTTAAAATTATCAATCATCCTAATATGAAAAGAATTATAATGCCAGATGATTGGTATGATTATCCTTTAAGAAAAACTTACCCTTTAATTGGTGACGAAAATGCTCAATGGTATGAAATAGATAAAATCTTTGGAAAAGAGCATAGAGAAGTTGTTGGAAAAGAAGAAAGAGATTGTGCAAATATTGATCGATATGATACAAAAAGATTTTCAAGACTTGGGCATGAAGTAGAATTTGGAACTGATATTACAGATGGTAAAGAACCAGAGCACACTCCTCTATCTTATCAAGAAGAAGGTGGCGTTCCAATGATTAAGAAACTTCATAAAGATGATTCTTCAACTATAAAAGACAGAAGGTAATAATATGCAACAATCAGTAAATAGATTAAAACCTTTCTTTGAAAATATAAATTTTGAGAGAGAAGATAACTCAATGATGGTTAACTTCGGTCCTCAGCATCCTTCAGCACATGGTCAAATGAGACTTATGCTTGAATTACAAGGTGAGGAAGTTGTAAAAGCAACACCAGGTGTTGGTTATTTACATAGAGGTATGGAAAAAATGGCTGAGAATATGATTTACAATGAGTTCTTACCAACAACAGATAGAATGGATTATATCGCTTCTACTTCTAATAACTATGGATTTGCTTTAGCAGTTGAAAAGCTTTTAGGTATTGAAGCTCCAAGAAGAGCAGAAGTTATAAGAACTATGCTTTTAGAGATAAATAGAATAATGTCTCATCTATTTTGGTTAGCTACACATGCACTAGATGTTGGTGCTATGTCAGTATTCTTATATGCCTTTAGAGAAAGAGAATACGCAATGGATTTAATTGAAGACTATTGTGGTGCAAGACTTACTCATAGTGCAGTTAGAATTGGAGGAGTTCCTTTAGATTTACCTTCAGGATGGTGCGAAAACTTAGAGAAGTTTTGTAAAACTTTAGAGACTGAAGTTGTTAAATATGAAGGTTTATTAACTAAAAATAGAATTTGGCGAATGAGACTTGAAAATGTTGGTGTTATTAACCAAGAAATGGCAAAATCATGGGCATGTTCAGGAATTGTACTAAGAGCTTCTGGAATTAAATGGGATTTAAGACGTGAAATGCCATACGGCTTATATCCTGAATTAGACTTTGATGTACCAATAGCAAGTACAGGTGATTGTTACGGAAGATATAAATGTCATATGCAAGAGTTAAGAGAATCTATAAAAATTCTAAGACAACTTGTGCCAATGTATAAGGAAAGTGAACCTATGCTAATGGCTGAAGCACCTGAGTATGTATCTGCAACAAAAGAAGATATTATGACTCAAAACTACTCTTTAATGCAACACTTTGTTCTAGTGACTCAAGGAATGAGACCGCCAAAAGGTGAGATTTATGTTGCCACAGAGTCTCCAAAAGGTGAATTAGGATTTATGATTGTTAGTGACGGTTCACCTTATGCTTATAAATTAAAGTTAAGAGCACCATCTTTTTGGCATACGGGAATTTTAGAAGATGTACTACCAGGACATCAGTTAGCTGACGTTGTTACTATTATTGGTAACTTAAATGTAGTTTTTGGTGAAATTGATAGGTAATAGGAGAAGTTATGAAAAGATATGATTTAAGACCCTTAAAAGACAACTTCTATAATAGAATGTTAGAACTTATGGAAATAGATATAAAAGATGGTGAAAATGCAATTTTCCTTTTTGAAATTGGTGATTTCTCTTGTGTACAAAAATCTTCTGACGTTATATATGAAGCTGGATATACTATGATGAATTCTATAAAATTCAATGAAGTCGATTGGACAATAGTTGTAAAGAAAATTAAACCAGAACCTAAAGAAACTGATTTAGTTGAAGAAAAGAGTGATGCCTAATGTTAGATCTTAAAGATATTATTTCAAAAAGTGATTATATTATCTCTTTTGGGTCTTTTTTAGCAGCAGATAATGTAGAGATTCAAAAATCTATTATTGAGGCTATAGCAAAAAATAGTGCTGAGTTTATCTATATGCATCCTATTGATAATATAGACTTAAAAGTTTATTATTCTCAGTTAATAAAATATGAAGTAGGTAGCGAAGAAGCAGTTGCTGCTTTATTACTTGATACTTTCGTAAAAGAGTCTGACTCAAATGTTAAATCATTTGTCGATGATTTAGATATTGGTTATATTTCAGCTGAAAGTTCAGCTGGTGAAGAAGAGTTTGAAGAGGCTTACGAAAGATCATTAAGTAAAAGTAACAAAACGATAATTTTAGGTAGAGATATTTTTACTCATGAAAGAGTTGAAAATATTATAAAAATATTATCTGTAATTAGAAAATACAGCGATATAAATATAGTATGTTTAGATGAAAACAATAAAAATTGTATTAATCAGATGTCAAACGAGATTTTAGAAGAAGTTGAAGACTTACATTCTTATAACGGTACAGTTATTTACAGAACTTATGGTGAAGAAAATACAGATTTTTTAATTGGAAGTGAATCTTTTGCAAGAATTGCAAAAATTGCAAATAATGACGGAATATTTATTAATTTTTCTGGTAATAAAATAGAAAAATCTTTTAAGATTGATAAAAATTTATACGGAACTATTGCACTTTGTGCAATGAATAATGATGATTCTAATAGTTTATCTAAAGGGTATCGTTATAAACAAGTAAAGATTGAAAAGGTTGATGCATAATGAGTGATTTAATTACATTAACAATAGATGGTAAGGAAGTAAAAGGTAAAAACGGAGATGTTATTTTAGATATTGCTCGGGCTAATGATATATTTATCCCTGCAATATGTTATTTAACAAGATGTTCTCCAACACTAGCCTGTCGTCTTTGTCTAGTTGAAGCAGATGGAAAACAAGTTTATTCTTGTAATGCAAAAGCAAAAGAAGGAATGGCAGTCACAACTACAACTGATAATATCACGAAAGAAAGACGTGCTATTATGGAAGTATATGATGTAAATCATCCTTTACAGTGTGGTGTTTGTGACCAAAGTGGCGAATGTGAGCTTCAAAACTATACATTATATATGAATCTTAATTCTCAAAGTTATACAATTAAAGATGTGAATAGACCAGCAGCTAACTGGGGAGTTATGAAATATGACCCAGGTTTATGTATAGTTTGTGAAAAGTGTGTGACTGTATGTAAAGATATGGTTGGTTCAAATGCATTAAGTACAGTTAAAAGAGGTGCTGATGCAATTGAAAAAACTTTTAAAGAGCAAATGCCAAAAGATGCATACGCAATGTGGAATAAACTTAATAAATCACTTATTGGCTTTGATGATAGCGCCTGTACGGACTGTGGTGAGTGTATTTCTGTTTGTCCCGTTGGAGCCTTAGTCTCTACTGATTTTCAATATAAATCAAATGCTTGGGAATTAAACAAAATTCCAGCAGCAAATCCTCATTCTTCTGATTGTGCTTTCATGTATTATGAAACAAAACATGAATCTATTGAAAATAATGCACAAAAAATTTATAGAGTTACAAATGAACATCACTATTCTACATTAAATGGGGCAGCTAGATTTGCTTATGATTTTGAAAATAGAGTTGACTCAAAAGATAAAAAAGCTTTTTTAAATGCGATTGATGCATTTAAAAAAGCAAAATCAATTAAATTCAACTCTTATATTACGAATGAAGAAGCACTTATTTTACAAAAGATTGCCAATAAAACTGGTGCAAGACTAGTAAATAAAGATGCATATAATTATAAAAAATTCTTAAATGCTTACGCCTGTACATCTGGAGAGTCTTTATACTCTTCAACGCTAAAAGAAGTTCATGATTCAAATTTTGTAATTTCAGTTGGATCGTTTTTGAAATCTGATTTACCAAATGCAAGATATGCTTTAAATAATTCAGTAATTACAAATAAAGGTTCAGCTTTATACTTTCATCCAGTAGGTGATCCTATTATGGAAAAAATTGGGAAAAAAGGAAAGTCTTCAGAGTTTGTATATCATAAACCTTTATGTGAAGAATCAATTTTGTATCTTATTTTAAGTAAGTTTGGAAAAGATTTACCAGAAGCAGTACAAGAGTATATTGATTCTTTAAAAGAGACTAGAACTAAAACTATTACAGAAACTATAAAAGAAACTGTCGTTGAAATAGTCAAAAATGAAGAGACTGGCGAAGAGAAAGAAGTTAAGAAAGTAGTTCCTAAAAAAGTTAAAAAGGAAGTAGAGTTTGAATATACTAAACTTCTTGATTTTATTGGACAAGATGAAAAACTTCTAGATACTATTGATGCCTTACTTGCAAAAAAAGACACTTATTCACTTATGGTTGGAGAAGACTTACTTACCCATCCTAATAGTAATAATCTTGCAAAACTTTGTGGACTTATAAATAGATTTACAGACTTTAGCCTTGTAATTATTCCAAGTCAAACGAATAGTTTAGGTGTTAGTTTAATCTGTGATTTGGAGGAAGAAGCGCAAGGATTTACAGTTGGTTATAATGAAAAAGCTGATTATGAGCTAAGTGCTTTAGGTGATGGTGATTTAGATATGCCTGCACTTAATCAACAAGAGGGAACTTTTACAAATATAGATAAAAAACTTATTCCTACAAATGCAGCGCTTTCTTATAATGGTTATGTTTTAAATGATATAGCAAATATTATTTTAGAAGATGATATAGAATATACTATAGAATATACCCAACAATTACCTGTATCTTCTGGATATAAAAATGTAGACTTTGATAAATTACCAAATAATTTTGGAAATGATAGAAGTGAAAATAGAGGTTATGATATAAAATCTTTAGAAACTACTGTTTTAAATGAAGTAGCTAATGCAAATAATGAAGTATTAGAAGTAAGTGAAAATGAAACAATAATTTATAGAGCAAACCCAATCAATCAATTTAATGAATTTACAGCAATTTCTCATGAGTTTGCGACAGAATTACAATCTGGTATTTTTGTTTCAAAGAGTTTAGGAGATAAGTTAAACTTAGCCCAAGGTGATAAAGTTTTAGTTAAATCAAATGAAAAAGAGTTAGAGTTAAATGTATATCTAGATGAACAGATCTCTGGAGATATTGCATGTGTTTCAACTTTCCAAAAAGATTTAGATACAAAGAACTTATTTAATACGTACAGATATAGTAAAGCTGTAATTAAAAAGGCGTAATATGGAAACAGGATTTATTATTGAGACTATAATTAAAGCTGTAGTTGTTCTTGCAGTTTTTTCGGCCTTAGCAGGTTTTACAACTTATATTGAAAGAAAAGTTTTAGCTTTTATGCAAAGAAGACTAGGTCCAACTAATGTTGGTCCTTATGGTCTTCTTCAATTAGCAGCTGATGGTATTAAACTTTTTACAAAAGAGGACTTTATACCAAAAAATGCAGTAAAACCAGTATTTATGATTGCTCCAATTATAACTGCCGCTACAGCATTTATAGCTATGACAGCCGTACCTTTTTTTCCAGAGTTTGAACTTTTTGGATATACAGTTAGACCAATTATTTCTGATGTTAATGTGGGTGTTTTATTTGTAATGGGTGTTGCTTCAGTTGGACTTTACGGACCGCTTTTAGCTGGAATGAGTAGTGCTAATAAATGGTCTTTACTTGGTGGTGCTAGAACTGCAATTCAACTTTTATCTTATGAAGTTGTATCAGGGCTTGCATTATTAGCACCTCTTATGATGGTTGGTTCTTTATCATTAATTGATTTAAATAATTATCAAAGTGGCGATAATTATTGGATGGTGGTATATCAACCTTTAGCCTTTATTCTTTTTGTAATTGCAGGTTTCGCTGAAACAAATAGAACACCTTTTGATTTACTTGAGCATGAAGCTGAAATTGTTGCTGGTTATGCAACTGAGTATTCAGGTATGAGATGGGGGATGTTCTTTATTGGAGAATATGCAAACCTTTTTACAATCTGTTTCTTAATTTCACTTATTTTCTTAGGTGGGTTTAATGATTTCTTCTTTATTCCAGGTGGTTTAGCAATTGTATTCAAAGTAATGATGTTAATTTTCTTCTTTTTATGGACAAGAGCTTCTTGGCCACATATAAGACCAGATCAATTAATGTGGTTATGTTGGAAAATCTTAATGCCATTATCAGTAATTAATATTTTAATTACTGGTTTTGTAATGATGTTTTAGGAGCTAGTCATGAGTTTAGATAAATTAAAAGATAGAAACATTGGTGTTGGTGATTACATTAATATTTTAGAAGATGACTATCCTAAAACTGGATGGGAGCAATTTAAACAAATTGGAAAAAGATCTGTTAAATTAGAGTTATTTGGCGGATTAAAAATTGTTATGAAGATGATGACTGGTGCATTATTTAAAAATGAAATGCATACAGTACAATACCCAGCTGAAAAACTACCAATTGGTCCACGATACAGAGCTGTTCATAAATTACTTGGTTTACTAGAATCTGGAGAAAATAGATGTATTGGTTGTGGTCTTTGTGAAAAGATTTGTATTGCTGATTGTATTAGAATGGATACTAAAATTGATGAAAATTCAAGAAAAGAAGTATTAGAGTATTCTATTAATATGGGTAGATGTATCTTCTGTGGTTATTGTGCAGAAGTTTGTCCGGAACTTGCTATTGTTCATGGTGGAAGATATGAAAATGCAAGTGAGCAAAGAGCGCATTTCGCTTTAAAAGATGATTTATTAACTCCACTTGATAAATTAGCACAACAACAAGAGTATCCTGGTTTCGGTGCTGTATCTCCTGATGCAGACGAAAAAATCAAGAAAACTCCACTGTCTTATTAAGGAGGGGTGATGTTTGAAATAATAGCTTTTTATCTGTTTTCATTTTTAACAATTGTAATGTTTTGTATAACAGTATTTACAAATAATTCACTATATGCGTTAAGTTCATTGGCTGCTGGGATGATTTTTATCTCTGCTTTTTTCTTTTTACTTGATGCAGACTTTTTAGGTGCAGTTCAAATTGTAGTTTATACAGGTGCAGTTATGGCACTTTATGCTTTTGGAATGATGTTCTTTGATTCATTATCTGAAGTGAAAGAGAAAATAAAAAACCCTAGATTGGTTTTCTTATTATCTGGAATTTCAGCTTTAGTAATTGTACTTATATTTGTTTCGCCTATAGTAAGTTCAAATATTGTTGCACAATATCCTGTTCATCCTGAATGGGGAAATACGCAAGATGTAGGTATTGTATTATTTACTAAATATCTTATTCCTTTTGAAATAGCAGCTGTTATGTTGCTTGTTGCAATGATTGGTGGAATTATACTTGCTGGTAAAAAAATGGATGTATCTTATTCTGAATTAAGTGAAGAAGAGATTGATGCCTTAGAGCAAAAAGATTCTACAAAGGATGAAAAATGACTTTAAATGCATATTTAATTTTATCAACTGTACTTTTCATTATAGGTACAGTAGGTGTTATTAGAAGAAAGAATCTTTTGATGCTTTTTTTCTCTACGGAAATTATGTTAAATGCAGTAAATGTAGGTCTTGCTGCAGTTTCTAAGTTTTATGGAGATTTAACGGGACAGATGTTTGCATTTTTCATTGTTGCAATTGCCGCAAGTGAGGTTGCAATTGGATTAGGGTTATTAATTCTTTGGTTTAAGAAGAAGAATTCTATTGACTTAGATACATTACAAAGCATGAAGGGCTAATGATGGAAAAATATTTATATATAGCACTTTTTGCTCCACTTGTAGGTTCATTAATAGCTGCAATTTTCTCTATGAGACCAAAGTTATTATTTACTGGTATCATATCATCAGCTTTATTAGCTGTTTCAATGATAGCTTCTTTACATCTTTTATATTATGTATTCACAACAGATGCTATAATTCATGTAAAACTAATGGATTGGATAGTAATAGGAAATCTTGATATTCCATTTGGATTTGTTGTTGATCAAGTTAGTGTTACTATGATGGTAGTTGTTACATTGGTTTCAACAATGGTTCATATTCATTCAATTGGGTATATGGATCATGATAAATCATTTAACAGATTCTTTGCTTGGTTATCAGCTTTTGTATTCTCAATGATGATTTTAATTATGAGTGATAACTTCGCTGGATTATTTATTGGATGGGAAGGTGTTGGTTTATGTTCATGGGGATTAATTGGTTTTTGGTATCATAAAGAAGATCAAGCTAAAACTTCTGATATTTATAAATCACCATTTTCAACATTATCACCATTTTCTTCAATCTCTCCAGGTTATGCTGCAAATGAAGCTTTTATAACAAATAGGGTTGCCGATTTAGGCATGTTAGTTGGACTATTTTTAATTTATTGGAATCTTGGAAGTTTACAGTACGATGTTGTATTTTCGCAAATTGGAACTTTAAGTAATGGATTAATAGTTGCAATTGCAATTTTCCTTTTTATAGGAGCAATGGGTAAATCAGCGCAATTTCCTTTTAATCAATGGCTTGCAAATGCAATGGAAGGACCAACTCCTGTTTCAGCATTGATACATGCCGCTACAATGGTAACAGCCGGAGTTTATTTAGTAATTCGAGCAAATGAGATTTTTACAATAGTACCAGAAGTAGGTTATTTTATTGCTTGTCTTGGTGCATTTGTGGCCCTTGGAGCTGCATCTATGGCACTTGTTGCAACAAATATTAAAAAAATCATTGCCTTTTCAACTTTGTCTCAACTTGGATATATGTTTGTAGCTGCAGGTCTTGGTGCTTATTGGGTAGCACTTTTCCACCTAGCAACTCATGCTTTCTTTAAATCAGTTCTATTTTTAGGAGCTGGTAATGTTATGCATGCTATGAATGATGAAATTAGCATTAAAAATATGGGTGGATTACACAAGCATATGAAAGCAACTTCTATTATTATGACCGTTGCCTCTGTTGCTCTTGCTGGAATCTTCCCATTATCAGGATTCTTCTCAAAAGATAAAATTTTGGAAGCGGCTTTTAATGGTGAGGCATATTTCTTATGGTTTATTTTATGGATAACTGCTGGTTTAACTGCATTTTATTCATTTAGACTTGTTATGTATGTATTTCATGGTGAAGAAAAATATCATGATAAGGGGTACCACCCACATGAAACTTATCCTTTCGTAATTGCAGCTATGACTCCACTTGCAATTTTAGCTTTTGTTTCAGGTTGGAGCGAACATAGTTTTATTGATTTTTCTACAAAATTATTACCAGCATGGCATGCTGATAATATAACTCATGCTACAGCATATGTACTTATAGCGATTACTTCACTAATGGCACTTTCAGGAATTGCATTTGCTGTATGGAAACATATAAAAGATGGTACTTATTTTAGCCACAAATTAAAAGACAAAGCATTTTATAAATTATTAGCAAATCAATATTATATTCCACACATTATTGATAATGTAATTTTAAAACCTTATTTAGCTCTTTCAAGATTTGCTTGGAAAAGTATTGATCTTAAAATTGTTGACGCCATTGTTGATGGTGTTGCAAAAGTTATTTACAAGAGTGGAGAGAAAAGTAGAGTTACACAAACGGGTAACTTATCAAGTTCATTAAGACTGATGGTACTTGGTATCACAATTTTGCTAGTGTTAAGTGTAACACTTGGCGTAGCTAAGTAAGGGGTTATTTAGATGGAACACATTTTATCGATTTTAATATTTTTTCCAGCATTCGCAGCTTTTATAGGATTTCTTGTAAAAGATGATTCTATTAGAATGTATGGAATTATTGTAACTGCAATTGAGTTTGTACTAAGTATTTTCTTATGGGCAAATTTTGATAACAGTATTGCAGGTATGCAGTTTACTGAAGTAATCCCAATTATAAGTTCTTATGGAGTTAATTATTCTGTAGGAATAGATGGAATTTCATTATTCTTAGTTATTATGACAACTTTTATGACGATGATTTCAATCATAGGATTAACAGAAAAAAGAAATTTAAAACATTTAATTATTACAGTTTTATTTTTAGAGATGACTATGATTGGTGTATTTTTAGCTTTAGATGCCATTATCTTTTATCTTTTCTGGGAATTATCACTTGTTCCAATGTTATATATTGTTGGAGCATGGGGTGGAAACTTAAGATTATATGCAGCAATTAAGTTTTTCTTATATACATTTATTGGTTCTTTGATTATGCTTGTAGGTATGTTATATCTTGGTTATGTTTATTTTCAAACTACAGGTAACTGGAGCTTTAATATTTTAGATTGGAATATGATGATATTACCATTTGATATGCAATTATGGTTATTTGTTGCATTTTTCTGTGGTTTTGCTATTAAAGTTCCAATGTTTCCTTTTCATACATGGCTTCCTTATGCCCATGGACAAGCACCAACTATTGGTTCTGTTATACTTGCCGCAGTTTTACTTAAAATGGGAACATATGGATTTGTAAGATTTTCTTTACCGTTATTTCCTGATGCTTCTGTATATTTTACATATCCTATGGCAATACTTGCTTTAATTGCAATTATTTATACCGCTATGGTAGCATACGCACAAGAAGATATCAAACAAGTAATCGCATATTCATCTGTATCTCATATGGGTGTGATTATCTTAGGGATTTTTGCACTAAATGTTGAAGGTATTGGTGGTTCAATTTTCTTAATGATATCTCATGGTATTGTTTCAGGTGCTCTGTTTATGCTTGTCGGAGTTATTTATGATAGAAGGCATACCAAGATGATAAAAGATTTTGGAGGTTTAGCTTTAGTTATGCCAAAGTATGCAACGATCTTTGGAATAATGTTAATGGCTTCTGTAGGACTTCCTCTTACAATAGGTTTTGTTGGTGAATTTTTATCTTTATTAGGATTCTTTAAAGTGTCTCCAGTTCTTACACTTATTGCTGGTTTAACAATTATTCTTGGAGCTGTTTATATGCTTGTCATGTATAAAAAGTCTTTCTTTGGACCAATAACACATGAAGAGAATAAAAATCTTGAAGATGTAAAAGGAAGAGAACTAGCTGCATTAATCCCTCTTGTTGCTTTAGTTGTTATTCTTGGTATTTATCCTAAACCAATTTTAGAACCAGTTGATAAATCAGTTTCTCAACTAGTTGAAGTAATGCAGTTAAAAGCAGTAAATCCTACAACTAAGGCAAAGATCTTAGAGTATAACAGTATTGGGGAGGTGAAAAATGATTAATATTCCACCAGTATCAATTGAGTTTGCTAGTTTAAACTTTGGAACAATTGTACCGATGCTTATTGCAATTGTAGGAGCTCTCGTTATTTTATGTGTTGATTTAGTAAATAAAAAACTTGATAAGTCTTTATATGTGATGTTGACTGTTTTATTTCTTTTAGTTGACTTAGGTACTTTAATAGGTTACTCTGGAAGTGAAAGAGGTTTTTTTGATTTAATGCTAGTTGATGGTATTTCAATTTTATCTCAAGGAGTTATAGTAATTGCTTCTTTATTATTTGCACTAGTTTCTATGCATAAATTAAGATTTCAAGAAGATAGATATCCTGAATATTTTGCTCTATACTTATTTATGATTGCAGGTTTTCAGTTTATGGTAAGCTCTGATTCATTAATTTTGATTTTTGTTGGATTAGAGACAGCTTCTATGTCTTTATATACTTTAATTGCTATGCATAATAGAAAAAACGCTTTAGAAGCAGCGATTAAGTACTTTACAATGGGTGCTTTAGCAACTGCATTTTTTGCTTTTGGTTCTTTAATGTTTTATGCTTTAACTGGAACTGTAGAACTTGGACAAATTTCTGAAATTTTATCTCACTCAAATTTTCAAAATTATCCAGTAATTTTACTTGGAGTAGTTTTCATGCTTGGAGCTTTAGGATTTAAGTTGTCATTAGTTCCTTTTCATACTTGGGTTGCTGATGTTTATGAAGGTTCAACTGCTTCTTTAGCTGGATTTATGTCTATTGTTCCAAAAATGGCTGGATTTGTTGTAGCTTTAAGATTTTTTAAGATTTTTATAGCCAGTGGAGATATTTATGTTGAGGTTGTTTTATATGTAGTAGTTGTATTAACTATGACTATTCCTAATATTATTGCTTTAGTTCAAAATGATATTAAAAGAATGTTAGCTTACTCATCTATATCTAATGCAGGTTTTGCAATGGGTGCTATTTTAATAGGAACTACACAAGCAACCAGTGCACTATTTTTATATTGGTCTTTATTTTTAATCACTAATCTTGGTGGGTTTACTATGATTTGGTTAAATAGAAATAAAGATTATACAACTTTTTCTTCTGATCACGCTTTAGAAAAATATTCTGGACTTGTAAAAAGTTCTCCTGTAGTAGCTAGTATGATGGGTCTATTCTTACTATCTTTAGCAGGGATTCCTCCTTTTGCTCTTTTTTGGGGTAAGATGTATTTAGTAGGTAGTGCTGTAAATGCTGGTTATATGTTACTAGCACTTATTATGGTTATAAACTCTGCTATTGCTGGATACTATTATTTAAAACCAATGATATTTATGTTCTTAAAAGATCCTATTGAAGGAGTTAATTCTACATATATGGAAAATGCTACAACTACTACAAAAGTACTTGTAGGATTTTGCGCAATTATAACTGTACTTTCAATATTTTTAATTGAACCATTATTAGAAATCATCTCTTATTACGTACAAATTTCGGGGTTTTAGAATGTTTTATTCCTACTTTTCTCTTTTGAAAAGTAGGTTTAAAAGTAGGCTAAGGGTTTGCTTTATCTTTAGAGTTCAGAATTAAAATCACTTCAAGAAACATTAAAAAATATTAGTAATCCTTCTAGAATAAAACTTATCAAAAGTATTTCTAATGATATAGTTTTATACAAGACTAATTTCTATACTCTTATTGAACTGATGAATAAAAGAAATAATCTATTCACTGATAATATAAGTGTAAATGGAACAAAAATAGAGACTATATTAACTGAAGTAATGCAAACTATGAAAAAACAAAATAATTTCAAAGCTTCAGCTCTTACAGATGAATCTCTTAGATAAAATTATTAGCAAGAATTTATACAGTAAGATTTATAAAATCAAATTCAAAAGATGATTCAGTACAAATTAGGACAAAACTTTTAAAACTTGAAAAAAAGATAGAAGAAGCTGAGGATGAAATAGATAATGATGATTTAATTGATAAATTAGAAGATGCTATTGCTTTGTCTTTTAAGTATAGTAAAGCTGTAAATGAAACAATAACAGTGATTGATAAAATTGCCTTTCAAACAAATATCTTATCTTTAAATGTAGCAGTTGAAGCTGCAACAGTAGGTGAAGCAGGTAAAGGATTTGCAATTGTTGCTCAAGAAGTACGAAATCTTGCGTCAAGAACTACTGATGCTGCAAATGAAATTAAGATTTTAGTTAAAAATGCTACTGTAAAAGCAGATACGGGAAAGAGTATTGCTAAAAATATGATTAGTGGTTATGATAATTTAAAAGATAATATATCAAAAACAATAGAATTAATTTCTGATATTGAAGTAGCATCACAAGAACAACAACAAGGTATTGAACAAATAAATAGTTCAATTACATTACTTGATAGTCAAACACAAAAAAATGCTAGTATAGCTCAGACTACAAAAGAGATTGCAGTCAAAAGTAAATCAATTGCTAAAACAATTGTTGAACATGTTTTTAAGGAGTGATTATAAAATAGTATTTTTCATTTGATAAAGTACTATTGAAGCAGCAATTGCTGCATTTAAACTTGTGACTTCTTCATCTATATCAATTTTTAAAATTGTATCAGATAAGTTTATTATATTTTTATCTGCACCATAACCTTCACTACCT
>JAAETO010000156.1 GCA_024228275.1 Arcobacter sp. | reverse complement strand
TTATTTTAAATCTAAATTGTTGTGATTATGGATTTGTCGTTTAAAATCCTCATCTGTAAGATACAAATGAACACATCGGTCGGCAAGTTTTTGGAAAGAAAACTTATGTCTAACACATGCTACTTTAAACTCTTCAAATAAATCACTTTGAATTTTTACGCTTGTTAATGTTAAATCTTTTTTCATAATAATATTTTTATATGTTTGTTGGATATAAGTATGTACGGAGTCAGGAATTATTATGATTTATCGCACAATTCTTTATTATTATTAAAAGCACACCACTTACATAAAGGAGATACTACTTTAGCATGTTTTTTATCTTGATATTTACCCTTAGGAGTAAAACATTCAGAAATAAATTCTTCTAAAATTCTATCTGCTTTTTTAAGTTTATTTTTTCCAGCTGCAGGTTTATGGAGTTGTACCCTATATATAGGAAAGTCACTATTTTCCCATATTTTTCTTTTAACTATGAAAAATTCAACTTCTATATCTTCGAGTGGAATTCCATACTGCTCATTAAAGAATTTCTTATAAAGAACTAACTGCATTTGTTTAGTTTCGTCCTTTTTAGCTTTAGCATTCCACCCACTTCTAGATGTTTTTATATCGTAGATATAAAATTTATTTGTAGGTTCATGATATAATACCATATCAATAAAACCCTTGTATACCAAATTGTTACCAACGTTCATCACGATAGGCAATTCGATACCAGCTAAATGCCACCCACGTTTACTAAAATAAGTACTACGTTTCTTTTGAAGGAAATTAAGAATTGCTACTCCATCTTCAAAAAACTCTCTAAGCTCCTCTGGGGAAGAGTAGTGGGTGTTTTTGAATTTTTTATATTCTTCTTGATATAGGGTTATAAATTTTTCCTGGAATAATTCTTCTAAATTCATGTCATCCGCTACAAGAGAAGATTCTTCATATAAGACTGTAAGCCAATCTTGGATTACCTCATGCATCGAGGTTCCAAAAGTAAAATGAATGTTAGGATCATTATTATAATGTCCTTCTTTGTATTGAAGTTCCCACTTATGAGGGCAACTCCTATACATTGACATTTGGGAATAAGAAATTGTCTTTTGGTAAGCGTAATTTACCTCAGGTAATTCCTTATTTTGTATCTCCTTGAGTATTTGGGGTTTTTTAGACATTATTTACTATGTTAAGTAACTTATTTGTAAAAACTCTATATGTATTTTTATTATATATTTGGTGAAACTCTGCCCCTGAGAAGTGGTTGTCTTTTCCTTTAAATTCAGATTTTAAGGTTTTATTATCAGTAGTCTCATTAGTTAAATCAAAATATTCAATGTTTTCTTTTTGACATTCATTTTGTAATATACTATTAAACAACCAATTGTTATTATATTGTTCTTCATAACTAATAAAAGGAGTTACTATCCCCCATCCATTCCACATATATTTTTGTATATCATATATATTAGGCATATTTACCCCATTCACTATAAATCTTATAGTAGGAAAAGATTGTTTTAAAGATTTAATAAATAATATATAATTTTTTATACCATTTGTATAAAAATCTTGTTTATCAATATTTTCATTTTTCTTATAAATTTTATTATAGATATTATATTCTATATCAACTTGACCAAATTTCATAACACAAATATTTTGTGTATTTGAATTATTATTTATAATATTTAACTCATGTAATATATCATCTTTATATTTTAGACTGCTATTATCATTAGTTAACCCTCTCATTGAGGCTGAAGATTTATATTTGTTGAATAATTTAATGTTTCCCAATTGGATTTCCTTGTCTCTGGAAAAACATTTAGAATGGGAACATCCAAATATATAAATTAAAATTTTATTTTCCACCTTTAGGGATTTTGTACAATTTTTCTAATTTTTCTAGATAAAGTATAGCATCCATAAGTTCCTCTTTCATATGAGTAACCCATTCTCCAAATACTAAATCTTCTCTATCTAAATCTACACCATATTTTTCTTTACCGAATTTTGCTCGTTCAGTAAATTGTTCTATAACTGATTTTACTATACTATCCATTACTTAAACATTTTTGTTACCTCTTTATCCTGATAGCCAGCTTTGTATAACATATCTTCCAAGACATCATTGTCTAACGTAGCAACTGCTGTTGCTGCTTCACGAGTAGAACACTCATAAATCTTAGATAGAGCTTCTACTAATTCAATTGTGGGTTGTTTCATTTTTGATTTTATATATTTTAACCAAACATTTTGTTTAGGTAATAAACCACAGTATACTGTATAATATTTTTTCTTATCAGTATAAGGGATAGTTTGGACATAATTTATTAATTCAATAAAGGGTTGATGCATAGATAAAAAACGATTAACCATATAGGGATTAAAGGACTCCTTCTCCTTATCGGTGAAGGAGTCCC
>JAAETO010000155.1 GCA_024228275.1 Arcobacter sp. | reverse complement strand
TTATTTTTAGGAGCTTTATACTCTTTTAAAATGACCTCAAGAGTATGCTTTTGACTTTGAGTTGGATTCTCACACATCTTTATAAATTCACTTTTTGCAAACAATATATTTGTAAATAAAAGTATTGGTATTAATATTTTTATCATCTTTTAGGTCCTAATCTTTTTAAAAAGTCTTTTACTTCATCATGTAGAACTCTTCTACTAGTAGAATGTGATTCTATAAGTAAATATGGAATACTACCACGTTCTTTTTTAGGATCAGTTTTATCTATCAATTCTTTAAAAATATGCTTGCTGTTGTCAACATCACTACTGGAACGATTATCATAAGAATAGTCATATCCCACTATATAACCAATCAATAAAAAAGAAAGAAAAGTGGCATTAAAAAAAAATTTTTCATATCAAGAAATCTCCCAAAAAATTATATTACTTGAATGTTTTAAATCGCTCATACGTAAATTATTTTCGGAAAATCCACATATTACATTGCCTAGATCTTCTTCCATTTGGTCTATTTTTTTGAAATCTCCATGTTATATTAAAAGTCTAATTTTTTATCTTACCAATTGCCAAATATCTACCATTTTCTATCCCCTCTTTTTTTCTTACAGCCGTTACTAGATAAATTTGTTCATTTCCATAACCAACAGCAGTATTCCAGAAATAATGCTTTAAAACTTCATAGTTCCAATTTTTACCTTTATTCAAAGTCCAAATATGTACTAACACTCCTTTAATTTTTATAAGGCCACCTATATATTTATTAGCAACTTTTAAATAAACTATTTCTTGTAATTCTTTATCTAAAACTACAAGTTCATTTTTTAAAGGATAAAGGATTGAAGGTTGTGATAACCTTGGGTTATTAATATCATCATAAATAGATAAATATAATTCATTACTTTCTACATCTAGTTTTAAGTTCTCTCCGATTTTTCCACCAGGAATTGAAATATCTTTTATTTCACTCTTATTATTATCTATATTAAAAAAAATCAGCTTTTTATTTTTATAAACAACCATAGTATTATCTTTATATACAATTGGTAGTTCTATTTTATTTGAATTATCAAAATATTTTTGTAACTCTGAAGATACATTATTCCAAGATTCTCCACCATTATTTGTAATAAACATTTTATTCCCACCATTAATATTATGAATATATTTATCTTCATTTAAAAGATATTTGGGAGTTAGATATTTTGGACTAATCTCTATCCAAGTGGCTCCTAAGTCTTTTGATTTAAAACTTTTTCGCTTATCAGTATCATTTTCTAAAATATCTAAAAAAAGCGTATTTTTAATTCTTTTAATTATTTGGGCTGATCCATGTCCAAAAGTTTGTTTTTTAAAAGTTTTACCATTGTCTTTTGAGATGAATAGGTAAGCAATTTCATGTTTTTCTGCATCCAAAATATCTACAACTTGTTGTGCTTGATTTAGATCACTTCCTAATACAAAAGATACATCATTATAAATTTTAATTTGACCAATAGAATACTTTTCAAACGCAGGAAAACTTTTACCTTTCTCAGCTAGTTTAGAAATATATCGACTCTCTCCCTCAAGATTATCAAAATTAAACTCTTTCCATTCATTGTTCATTTTTCTTGCTCCACTTTTTTTTATAATTTTTTCTGTGTACTTAATGTTTTTACTTTTGCCAAATAAAATGTTAGTAGCTTCGTTTTTGATTCCAAAGTAAGAATCTGAATGATTTTCTTTCGAAAAGTATATTATGAGTGATAACAATATCAAAGCTAAAAAAATAAAGAAAAGCCATTTCATTATAATTTTCATTTAAAAATATCTTTCATCAGTTCATTTACTTCTTTACTTACATTTTCAATTGAATCAACGACTCTTTTTGTTGTACCAGATACATTAAGTA
>JAAETO010000154.1 GCA_024228275.1 Arcobacter sp. | reverse complement strand
TCTAAGTCAAGTACTACAAGAGTATCCTGATATGCAAGATTTACAAAAAGAGTTTTTAGATTTTACAAAAACTAAAAAAGATGAAACTATTCAAATGTTTTTTAGACTAGGATATGCTGATGACACAGTACATTCGCCAAGACGAGAAATAAAGGATATGATAATATAACAGTATTTGTATCAAAAATTTCAACATATAAATTAACTAAAAATTATCGATTCCCCATAAAAAGTGGTGATAGTAGGATATTTTAGACTAATTAGACAGTAAATTAGTGAAGAAGAATTATCTTTACAATAATAATATTATCAGTAAGTTTAAGTGCCAAAGATTTAAATAATATTGAGTTAGCTCTAACAAAATGGAGAAAAGGTAAAGCAATTGGTGTAATAAAGTTTATAAGCTAATCCCCAATTGCCACGTAAAAAGTAGTTTGCAAATTCCGGGGATAGTATACTTAATTATTAAATAAAAGATGTAGACACTTTGAAATAATTATATATCCTCTCCCAGGAGTTATTTATTCAAATTAAATTCACCACTAAATACTGTATCGTGATCCTCAATCCATTTTCTTATATGATTTTCTGAATCATTTTCTAATATTTTTGAAGTTATTTTATTATTGTCAATTTCTACTTCAATTCTAAAGTTTCTATATCCTTCGTCTTCGCTGTCTTTTTGTATATCAGCTATAAACGAATTAACCATAATTGGATTATTTTCATAAATTGAAAAATCTAATTTATTGGTTATTTCAACATTCATTTCACTTATTAATTGTAGAATATAATTATCTCTATCACTTTGGGATACATGTAATCCATCAGCTAATATATAACTATCACCCTCTATTGACATATTTATTTTTTCCATATCTCTCTTCTTTCAATTATTTATTTACAATAAGGACAGACATAATCTGTATTTTCAGGTTTCTGGGGATGACTTTTATTAGCTATTTTATTTTTATCAAAAGCATGATAATTTTTGCACTCTTTTACAAAAGCACTTTTAGGGCTTGAAGCATAGAAGAATTTAAATCTTTTATATTTATCAATCCAATTTTTAACTTCTGAATTTAAATCTGTATCAGAACGACCATAATATTCAACTACAAATAGTCCACTTTTACTTTCATGTCCTAAAGCAAAGTTACCAGCTGATTTTTTTGTGATTTCATAATCTACACTCTTAGCTGTTAAAGCATAAGAACTTTTCATTCCAATAGATTTCTTCATATGTTTTCCTTAAAACAGTTTTCTACGTGATATTTATATTAAGCGTAAGATACCATCCTTTCACTGAAAATATAGAAAACTAAGGGGCAGGTGATAATTATTTAGTATACTGTCACAACTATTTAAGCCAAACGTTGTTATAAGGAATAATATGCAAAAAATAAAAGAATTAATTTCTGAAATCAAAACCTTCAAGGTTAAGTTTAATGCCAAGCACTAATCAAGACAATTCAACAGAACTTTGCGAAACAGTTCAAACTCACTATCACTTCAAAATATTTAAACCATATGGTTTTTTAAGTCAGTTTGTACAAGAACAACGAAAGAAGAAAAAGTTATTAGGTGAATTGTTTGACTTTCCTGATAAGACTATGGCGATTGGACGATTAGATCATGACTCAGAAGGCTTATTATTACTTACAACTGATGGTATGATGAGTTACAAAATAAGAGACAAAGGAATAGAAAAAGAGTACTATGTACAAGTTGATGGAGAGATTACAGATGATGCGATGTCACAGCTACAAAATGGTGTCGAGATTACTGTTAATGGAACTAAATATTTAACTCTTCCTTGTAAAGCTTTTGCCCTTAAGGATGAGCCTCAAATTCCAGCTCGTGGTCGTAATATTCGTGATTCAAGACATGGTCCTACTAGTTGGATATCTATTACTCTTTGTGAAGGGAAAAATCGTCAGATAAGAAAAATGACAGCTGCTGTTGGTTTTCCTACATTAAGACTAGTAAGAGTTCGTATTGGTGATATTCATATAAATAACATGGCTTCTGGTGATGTTGTTACACTGCCTAATTTTAATGAGGCATTTAGTTACTAATATAAATATCATTTTGATATTTGAAACCTATTCAAAAGTTCAGGAGATAAGATATTTAATTCATTATATTGTTAAATATAGAAACTTTTCCTAGGAACTTCTGATATAAATTAGTTTTTATTTAATAATTATTAGTTTGCTATTATTAATATTCCTTACATACTTTTAAATTCTCTTTAAAACAGTTACTATAAATATTTGCTATTTTATTTCTTTTGTTCGTATTTGGATGAGATGAAAAATAATCACTTAAATTTGTATCATTTAATATGTTTTCATCTTCTTTACTTATTTTAGATAAAATATTTGAAAAGTTAATTGGATCAATATTAAGTTTTAACATCATCTCAAAAGCATATAAATCTGCTTGTGATTCGAATTCTCTTGAATATCCATTATTTATTAATAAAGAACTAAATCCTACAGCAATATCAGCTATTCCTTCAATATCACCAATCATAGAGGTAATTATAACTGCTATAAAACTTCTAGATATGATATTTTGTAAACCATGCCTATATTTTATATGAGCAATTTCATGTAAAAGTACAGAACTTATCTCATCTAAATTTGAACTGAGATTAATAAAATGATCTGTAAGTATTATATCTCCATTTGGTAAAGCAAATGCATTTGCAATATTTTCTTTTCCGTATTTCCATTCTCTAAAATTTATTTTATAATTAAAGTTTTCCTTATTAGTAATATTTTTTAAAATATCATTTTGAAATTTTTTTCTTATTGCTTCTTTTTTTGCTTTACTTATTTTACTTTTTGTAAATATTTGATTATCGAAAATATTTAAAGTATTACTTGCAATAACGTTATTGACTTTTATAGGTAAAGAATATGCAATTTTTTCACTTATATAGGGTATACCCCATTTTATAAATGAAAATGAAATTAAAACTGTCATAATAAGTGACAATAAAATCAGTGATATTTTTGTCTCTAAGGTATAAATTAAATTTGATTTTTTGATTTTTTTTAAAATTAATGTATCTACTAAATCATTTTCTTTTGTAACAAAGGTAAAAACATCTGTTAAGCTTATAGTTCTTTTGATATTTCCAATTCTAGAGCTTATATTTAAATCAGATAAATCTCCCTCATAAAGTATTATTTCATCTACTTTTATAATAAATCTATTTTCTAAAATATGAAGTTCAGCAATTTTATTTGCTGAGCTCATATTATCGTATATATTACCTCTTATCATTTTTTATAAAGGGATAGAAACATCTATATTAAAACTATCTGCAATTTCTTCACCTAATGCAGAATGCTTTGAGTTTTGTTGATTAAAAAACCTATCTAAATCTCCTTGAGTATCAATTTTAGTATTTTCAAGCATATATCTAGTTAATCTAACTTTTGACCAAGGAATCGCTAATCCAAAAGTTAACATAATCACTAAAACATTTGTAATAGTAATAAATGATAATTTAAAAAAGTTAATTGTAGATTTAAACGTAATCTCATTATCTAAACTAGTATTAGAAAAAATATATTCTCTTGTTTTAGTAATATAATATGAAGCAATAAAAAAGTTTAGAAAAATAAAAATTATATATCCTGCAATTATAAATGGCAACATAGAAAAGATTGTACTATTAATCTTTTCTTGATCATTAAAATTTGATACAAGTTTATCAAAGTTTGACAAATCATTAAATAGATAAAACATAAGTGCTAAAACTAAAAAAGCTAAAAGAAAACAAAGTATTGAAAGAAGAGTTGTTTTTATATTAATTATTAGGAACTTTTTAGTTTCAAGATCAGTTTTAAATGAACTTGTACCGTATTTAGTATAATTTATTAAATAGTTTGTTGTGATTTTTTTATAATAAGCGTAGATAAGTAAAAATGAAACTAGTAGTAATATTATACCACTTATACTAGCAATCTTATTTTCTATAAGAAATAATACATACATTATTCCACCAAATAATGCCATAAAAAGTATAGGATAAAACAAAAAAGTTATATAGGATTGTTTAAGTTTTCCTGTAAATTTAAATCTAATGTTATTAAAAGTTGTTACATTCATATTAAATATCATACTTCTCCATATTAGCCAAGGTATAGCAATAAATAAAGCTAGTATAAAACCCATACTATATATTGGAAATATATTACTAAAGGTAATATAGATTATAAATAATAATACTCCAATCATATATCCCAAAAATAGTTGTTTGCCTGTTGCATGATATTCAAAATTATTTTCTTCTAGATTGCTATTTGCATAGAAATATCTATTGTTTCGAACTTTGGCCCATGGATAGTAAATGCCTAGTGTTATAATTGTTAAAAAAATATTAACTATCCAGATTTTAAAGTATTCTAAACTGTTACCTTCAAATTTAAGTTTTTGCATTATTTTTTTCCTTTATGATTGTAATAGTATCTGAATAAAACTAAATTTTATTAGAATAAAAAATATAAATTTAGACTTTTATTATTTTATTTAAGTACTAATAATTGACATTAAATTATAATAAATAATGTACTAATACTGTATTTATATTTTTTAATTACAAATTTAATTTATATATTGTAAGAATAAAAAATTATGAAAGCTAATTAATGATTTCTTTTGTAAATGAAATAATATCTCATTTTAGACCTTTAATAATAATTATTAATAAATTATTTAATTGAATAAAAGTTTTTACTA
>JAAETO010000153.1 GCA_024228275.1 Arcobacter sp. | reverse complement strand
AAATGAAAAAAAAAATATTTTTTTATTTATTCTCGACCTTGTTTTTAATATAAAAGTAATTTTAATCGTTACTTTTTTTTACTTTAAATATAAAGGTGTTTAATTCTACAATTTTAAAAATAAAATTGAAACTAGATAAATATAAATAAAAAATCTATTCAAATTAAAACTAGATTTTTCATAAATAAAAATTTAATTTAATTCAAAACTATAATAAAATAAATAAAAAAAATAAATAAAAACAAAATAAAATTAATTAAAATGAATCTTTTCAAAGTTTTAGTATTTTTTTCATGTCTTGCTTATTCTGTTGCTAATAATTCAAAAAAGTTAAGACGTGGAATTAAAATCCTTGGTCAAGCAGCTAGACCCCATGACAATGAGATTAGTGATTCTGTTTGCGAATATAAAACAAGTTCAAATTGTTTTTTAGTCGGTGATCCTCACTTAAAATCTTTTCACGACTATTATGATCAAGTGTCAGCTGATAATAGTGGGTTTTTAAACATTTATACATACGATGGTTTTCAAATAAATTGTACTACTTACTCAAGAGATTTAATGGATAACATTCATTGGGGTGATGAATATGAATGGCACATTGACGACTGTAAAAACAAACAAATTTGGTTACCTTCAAAACAACATGTTTATTCTGATGGATCAGTTATTACTGCAAAAGTTAAGTGTCGTGGGTCAAAAAAGAAAATGCATATTAATTTACTTCTTGAAAAAACGATTACTTCTGTTGATCCAATTAGTTTTGATGAGTATGAATATGGTATTGACGCAACTGGTGCTTGTGCTGATCGTGAATCTTTGATTCCATAACTTCTAAAAATATATAAATCTTAATATAATTTTTTTAATATATAAATCATATAAATCATATAAATCATCTAATAACATTATCAATATATATTATAACAATTACAAAAATGACCTTTTTTTTTGTAAAAAGGATTATACCATTTACAAGTCTTTTCAATACTTGTACAGGTATACTTGTGTAAACTATTTATATGTTCAATACATTCGTCCATTGAAATTTCATCACTTTGGGTCCATTTATATAGAATATCCCTTGTTGTATTTCCATACATTGAATAAATTTCTGCTATTTCTTTTTTTTTATTTCTTGCTTTATCAACTGCTTGTGATTTCTGTTTGAATTCTGTTTCATTAATTTTATTTGTTAAAAATTGACACCTTAATTTTCGTAATTCTACTGTTGCATGGTCTTCTCCTGTATTAGTTTCATAGTCTAAGATATGATTTGCAGCCGTAAGATAACCTCTCATTTTTTTTTCGATACAGGGTAAATCGTATTTAGATGTTTCAGAATTTGGATTTGCATGTTCCTTTTTAAGTTTTGTATGTATATGTGAAAAATTTAAACACTCTGCTCCTTCATTGTTATTACTAAAAAGTGAACCTTCCGTTCCGTTTTCAGCCTGCCATTGAGCATAATGAGGATTATGAAAAAATCCGGATCTTATCAATTTCATCGTTCTCCAGTTAAATGCCGTATTACAATTAGTACACCATGCCTGATTACAACCTTGATATAAGTGAATTCTTACATTGCAATTCGGACAAGGTTTTGAATCTGATCTAATCAGTTTTAATGACTCAATATCCTCACTATTACATTCATGACCTTCTTCTTTCTGTTTCATACACTTTTTACATACTTTGGTATCACAACTAATACATTTCCAAGTTTGATCAATCAAGCCATTACAGTTTTCTTTAACGCAATGTCCTCTTATATTTTTAGAACAATTATCATTTTCTTCTTCTAAGTTATTTGATTCTAAACCATGATAAAAACGATACTCTTTCATTGTTTCTTCATGCATCAGTTTTCTTTTTTCTTCTAATTTTTCTATTTCTTTCCAACATTCGTTTTCTTTTTCCCAAAGTGCATCAAGTCTTCTTCCGGATTCAACATATGGAATAGTACTGGTTAATAAAGATTTTTGCTTTTCAAACATAATATTTTCTCTATGCTTCCTATATTCACGATTCAAAAATACCTTGGGCATTACTTCACTTAAAAAATCTCTTCCCCATTGTTTATTACAAGCCATACAATGAGCATCTTCCATGGAATTTTCAAGGTATTTTTTAAAACAGGATCTACATACTTTTGTAATGCAACTAGGACAATCAATTTTTTTTCTATTTGATTTGTTAAACTTTTCAGCACAAATTTCACATTCCATTTCTCTTTAATTATAAAAGTGATAAAATTTTTATTCTTTTTTTTATTCAAATTTAACCGGATTTTTAAATAGCCAATAAATTGTAAAACCGAATACAACAAGCAATATAAATCTATAAAGAACTTTATAACCTGGAGGAGGAATATAAAATAAAAAAGCACCAGTAGTAAAAGTAAGAACTATACTTACTATATAAAACCATAAAAAATTATAATCGTATGATATTATATAATTTGCAACTGAATAAAAAAGTAATAAACTGAACAAAATAAATAAAAATATTGTTTTAGATCGACATAACTGTAATGAGTAAAAGGGTGAGTTATCCCGGTATCTAGTTGACTCATTATAAGAATAATCAGAATAATCAGACATTACTTTTTAATTTACTAATAAGATTTTAAATTTCCTACAAATCTGCTTATATTTTCAGCACCATTATCATTTGGATTTAATACAACTTCAAGAGGTAAATCTTCCTTACTATTATAATTTTTATAATAAATACAACTATGTCTCATCAGAAAAAAAGAAGTAACTCCAATAATAGTAGCAAGAATTATAGGTTGAGTAAATATTGTATCATTCGAAATAATATATGATTCGACTGAACTGGCATCCTTTAATTTAAAATTATAAAAATTTCTAAACCAATCACATAAATCTAAAATCTCACTTCTATCACTGAAAAACATTAAAGTTATTATAAAAAGCAAAACAGGAACTGTATTAGGAAATTTACAGTTGTATCTCGTATTTACTGATTGTACGTACATTACTAAAATTATCGAAATAATAGCGTATGCTGGTTCTTCAGAGAAAATTATAAAAAAACTAACTAAAGCAATTACGAAATATGAAAATACGTACATTAAATAAGGCGGCATTATTTTTCTTCCTTCTATTTCAAAAGGTTTTACAGGTGTATTCCAAATATTTATAGCTGAAAGTCCAGCAGTTAATAAGGCAACCCGTGTTGTGATTCCTGAAGATAAACCGTTAGCCGTTTTACTAAACTGATTCATAGATAAATATAGCACACCTATAAACACTAACAAGGATAAAACAAAAACAACAACAAAAAACATATCCTCTATTATGAATAAAGAGAAAAATTTATTCTTTTAAACATTTTTCTTCTATAAATATCAAAAAATGAATAGACCTAAACGTGCTACAAGAAAGCCAAAAGAAATATATGTACCAGATGATTCAAAACTAGAGGATGATTCTGAAGTCGATACTGATTTTGATGTTGATGATGAAGATTTAGAATTTACAGATGAAGATAAAGAAAGTGATGCAAGTGAAGAAAATGAATATCAATATGATGATTTTTTAGTACCAGATGATATAACTTTATGTTCCGATAAAGAGAAAGACGATGAACTTGAAGATGATGATATATCTTGGCATTCTAGCGACGAATACGAATCTGAATCTGAATCAGAATCTGAGATTGAAATTGAATGTAAGAAAAAAAAATAATATCTTTAAAATTATATATTCCAGATAAAAAAAATGAATAAAGTCGTGATTTTCTTAACAGTTCTAGTTCTGATTTTGTTCGTTATGACTGTATATTCAAATTTACAATTCGCATTTGGCGAATATGGAGGCTCAGATGTTGAAGACTTGGTTGAAAAATATTCGGAATACACAGACTTATCAAAAACATATATAGTAATAGGTTCTATAATAGTTTTTATTATTTTTGTTGTATTTTCATATTATTTAATAAAATTATCGAATTATATTTCAAGGTATTTAGCTTCTACAGCGATAAATTTTGCTAAATTTACAGCTGAAGCTTTATTTACTGTTTTTATTGGAATATTATTATTAATTTCTGTAATATTTTTTGCATCTTTTTTTACTCAGTATGAATATGCATTTTCAGAAAAAGAAAAATATGAACAACTTCAGTTGCCAGCTCCTTAAAAAATTTTAGAATATATAATGAAAAAAAAATATTTTTACTTGACTTCATTTATTGAGAAAACACTTTGGCCTTCTTGTGAAGCTAAACTAAATTGATTACCTACTGCTGTAGTAAATTGAAGTCCAATGCTAGGGCGAATTTTTCTTTCATTTAATGGCTTGTTTGTAGTGTCATATAAGAAACTTCCATAACCGCCACCCCGTGGCTCATCGATTATATCTTCAGTTTCATAAATTATCAAAGAACTCGATAAAATATAATTATCTTTTTCAGTCCTTACATAAAGTTGCACGTATTCGTCCCTATTTCCCAGATTTTTAATTCTAGCCCTATAACTTATTCTGTAAAGTTTATTTTCACTTAAAGTTATAAAACCGTTATTGTCTACACTCAATTTATTTGATTTATATTTTGATTTATCTTGTTCTAAAACATTGTAAAAGTTTTGTAAAGGTTCTGTAGACGTTTTTTCATATATTGCTGCATTAAAGCCAACCTGAATAAACTCAGGTTTTTCTTCAAGTTTTTCTTGTTTTTCTTCAAGTTGTTTCAATTTTTTTTCTTCAAGGTCTTTCAATTTTTTTTTATTTGCATTTGAATTAATAGACGCTAAGACAGAGAAGTATAAGCAAACAAGTAGTGTTAAAAATATTATTGCGGCTCCAATTATCGTTATTTTACTTATACCTCCTAACATAGACTTTGAAGTTTTTGTTTTTGAATCCATCTAACTATTTATATTAATAAAAGATATATTTATTTAAGTTTACTACTTGATTTCATTAATAGAAATATTACTAAATTTAGAATCAACAGTATATTTAACATTTTCATCTGAGGCATCATTAATAATCATATAAAATCCAATAGTTCTTTCTGAAAGACTTAAATTTTTTGTACTAAATATAAAATTTATTTTTGATGTATCTCTATAAAATGAATCATTGTTTTGTCCCCAATAATGAAATCCTGCTGCAAGAATTTCTGCTTTCCTATTTCTAACTTCAAATAAAGCATTATAAGCGAAACTATCCGAATTTTCAACTGAAGGATCAAAAGATATCCTATAAATCTTATCCTTATTTAAAACTATAGATTTATCTTGATCTATTTTAATGTTATTAATTTCTTTACTCTTTAATTTCTCTAAATCTACTTCAATTTGAAAAGTTTGATTTATATCGGAGTTTGTTTTTAAATAATCTTTATTTTTTAAACTTATAGATAAGAAATCTGGTACTCTATTTATTTCATCTCTTATAGTTTTTACATTTAAAAAAGTTACAGAATTAAAAATGATTAAAACTAAAATTGCCAATATAATAACAATTATTCCTATCAAAGTTGACTTGGCTAAATTCATATTTTGATTATAATTTTATAATAGATTATAATTTTATTAATTCCATAATTATTTTACTTCGTCATTTTATTAACTTTAACAAGTTTATTTTTTTCAAAATACGATTTAAAACTTTCTAACAACACACATACTATTTGAATCACATCCATCAACTACGGATGTTTCGTTAACAATTAATAAATTCGCTGAATCTTTTCCACCTGGCAGAGTATTATTAGGATTATTTGGTATTTCTCTAAACGTAAGATCGTCTGCATTATAGTCAATTGCAACAATTTGTAATAAAGCACCAAGACCATAATTCTTCCACATTCTGTGTGTTCCATTAGGTGGTTTATTATATTTTTGAATAATTGGAATTATTTGATCCATTGCTTCACCAGGTCCAGTTAATACTGACTGAGCATAATTAACAAAAATCATCGGTAAATCACGTAAAGGTCCGTTTCTTTTTCCTTCTACTTCTGTTTCAGGAACAATTAACATTCCACTTGGCATTTCTGATAAAGGAGGCATGTTATAAGGTGTTGTAACTAATTTTATTGGTGATTTATCACCTAATTCAAAACCTTTTGGACCACATCGAGAACTATCAATAACACAATAACCCATATAATTCGGTTTACCGCTACCAATTTGTTTTTCGGGTTTTTCACTTCCACCGTTGTCCTTAATATATCTATATACTCCGAATGCAATTGCAATAAAAAAAATTACAATAATAACTATTATAATAGGTGAAGGTGAATTACCTTTTTCATTTTTCTTACTAGTTTTTGTTTTTGATTTCATTATTCATAATTTCAATAAAAGATATTTTTACTTGACAATAAAATAAATAAGAATTATTACTAAACCAGTAAAAATAATAGAAACACTTATTGGATATTTAAATATTTTACCATGACCAAAATAGAGATGATTAGATTCTTTTTTTGATTCTTTTTCAACTGATTCTTTCATGTTTTATAATAATTAAATATTTTTATTTATAAAACCTAACCGAAATTATAATTTTATTTGACCTAGGGTCTGTCACGTCCTCTTACTTATATATATATAATATAATATAATAGGGAGGACGTGAATCTAGTTGTAGTAAAAATTAGGTTAGGATTTTAATATTTTATAAATTTTTAATTTTTTATCTTATTATTAAACAGTAATAAAATATAATGGTTCAACAACAGACAACACAATACACAAGATTTGATAATTCTAAACTATCACCTAATGTTAATGCCGTTTTAGCACAAAAAGATGATGTTCCTGTGGTAGGTGGTTCCAATTTACCACCAGTAGTTTCTCAACAAGTTTATCCTTATGACGCCAATTATGACACAGCTACTATTGATGTTTTTACAGGTATTAGCGACATAAAAACTTTGACAGAAAATAGAGACAGAGCATTATATGATTTAAATACTCTATCGTATAATCCTGTAAGTGATAGCGGTACTGGTATTTTATTTCCAGATGCGGTTACTGCTAAAACTGAAGTTGAAAGTGCTTTAAGAGTTCGTCCGACCACTTTTAAAGGTCCACAACAATTAGACGTGTCATATCAAAATACTGATGAACATTTTGACCGTCAAATTAACCCTCGTGGCTGGCGTGAAAATATAGATAAAGAATGGTATAAAGGAGAAAAAGATGCACCATTTGTTGGTTATCCTAACCCTAACTTATTTTACTTTTATACAGATGCAATTCCATCACATAACGTACAAAATCTCGGTCACGCTCAAATGGTTGATGCACTAAGATCGACTGCAGGTGGCGATTTTGATCATAACGAATATCTAAGCACTGTTGGTTCATTGCTTAAGAGCGGTGCAGTACCGTATGGTCCAGCATCAGCAAATATTAAAGAAGTTATTCAAACTGATGGGGGTGGAGTAAACGGTGATCCACGACTGGCCGAAAGAATGTCATCTGAATACGAAAGTACATTTAACCTTGCAAAACGCATTAGAGTTGCAGATGCTTCTAATGATCCTCGTTTCGTTGCAACAGCACCTGGTGTTCAATATCAAGCTGAACAAAATAACTTTGCACGTAGTCAAGAAACACAATTTAGTAAAATTCAAAAATGGAGTGGTATACCCACGGGCTATAGTACAAGCCGTGTACTATCAATTGGTTAAAACTAAAAAAAACACAGTCAAAAAATTTTTAAAATTTTT
>JAAETO010000152.1 GCA_024228275.1 Arcobacter sp. | reverse complement strand
TCTCTACTATTTAATCCTATTCTTTCCATTAATTCAATTGGTGCAGTTGCACTTCCTCCACTACCACCATCAATACTTATAAAATCAGGATATACATCATTTCCTTCATTTATTCTTTTTTTCAATTCTTTTACATAAGGTATTATATTTTCATAATCAGAAATAACAATCTTCATACCTACTGGTTTTTTCGATAATTTTTGTAATGTACCTATAAAGTCAAATAACTCTTCTACAGAGTTTGCGTAAGGAAATCTATTTGGAGAAAATAGATTTTTATATGGTTTTACACCTCTATAATAAGCAATAGCTTCAGTAACTTTTTCTCCTATTAATCTACCTCCTGTTTGTTTTGCACCTTGTGCAATTTTTATTTCAGTCATTTTACAAAAGCTCATTACTTTTTTATAACGTTCGGGATCAAAATTACCTTCTACATCCCTAGCACCATAAAGTCCAGAACTAATTTGAAAAATGATATCTGGTAAATCAGATGGTACCTCTTTTGGAAAAGATTCCAATGGAGCACTCCAATTTACTCTATGAATTCTTTTTCTTTTTTGATCTAGAGTATAAGTTTCTATTTCAGGATCATTTCCTAAAATCATTTTTAAATAGGCATTTGCAGCTGTACTACCATTAAATAATTTTTTAATTACGCTTTTTAAAAATTTCTGAGTCTTAGTTCCTTCATATATTGTCATATATGATTCATTATAATTTTCATGTGTATTAAAGAAATTACTAGTAAGTCCTCCTTCCCCTGTATTTATGGGGAAGCCTCCTAAAAAAGCACCTCTTGCAAAAGCTCTTGTACCTTCAGGAGATATAGAACCATCACTCATAGCAGATCTTGCAATTATTGACTTTGTTACAAAGGGTTTTTCTCTATTTTCTCCAAATGTTACAGAAAAGTCATCATCAACTTCCTCATTATTTAAGACAAATGTTGCATGCCTTAACATAAATTTAGGTTTTGGTAAAGGCTGTGAGGGAGAGAAAGAAGCGTAATTTGGTAAATCTTTTGATGCTTTATAAACCCAATCTAATTTATCTTTTGATTCATAGAATTTTTCATCACCAAAATATTGTCTAAAAGGTTCACGTAACTCTTCAAAAACAAATCTTAATCTACCTATAATTGGATAATTAACTAACAACTGATGTTTTCTTTGTACATACTTATCATGAATATACCAAGTTAACATTATAAAAATAAACGAAAAAATAAAGTATCCGCCAAATGAATCTAAATCCATTTTATTCCTTTTTTGTTTGATAATTGTCGACAATTATCATTGTTATAAATATATTAAAATTATTAAGTTTTCTCTTCTTCATAATAAGAAAAAGAGAAACTTAAATTTATTAAACTTTATGAATAATTATTGTTTTAAT
>JAAETO010000151.1 GCA_024228275.1 Arcobacter sp. | reverse complement strand
TCATTAGTTCCATTTTCATCAACTTCTTCTCCAGAATCATCTACAAAAGTTATCGTACCAGGTGCATCTGTTGGAGTAGTATCTATCTCTACTTCTATTGGATCTGATTTTTCTGATTCGTTTCCTGCTTTATCCGTTATAGATGTAGTTAATATATGGTCACCATCGATAAGCTCTTCATTTGGTGTAATAGTTATAGTCCCAGTAGTAATATCTTCTTGTGTTAATTTATGTTCAGCTATTACTTCATCACCATCATATAATTTTACTTTATCACCAGCTACTGCATCTTCTGGTAATATTATACTGATTGTAGGAGTAGTATCAGTAGTAGTGTTATCAACAATTTTATTACTTTCATCAATAATTAAAGCTGGATCATTATTTATTGGCTTATCAGTAGAAGTTGTGTCAATTGTAATAGATACAGAAGGAGAATGAGAAGTTTCAACACCTGAAAGTTCATCTAAAATTGTTGCAGTTAAATTATTTATACCCTCTTTTAAAGGTTCTGTAGGAGTTATTTCAGCAACTTCTTTATCTATGTCTTCTTGAGTTACAATTTTTGTGGCAACAATATTATCACCATCATATAATCTAATAATATCTCCTACTTGAGTTCCTTCAGGAATACTAAGTGTGATTGTTGGAGTATTATCATTTGTTATTAAATCTGGCTGTCCAAAATTACCTATAAGATTTTTGTCATCATCTTTATCTATATTAGTTATAATTGGATAAAGAGATGGAGTTGTATCTATTAATTCTACAAATGTTCTATCAGAATTATCATCTCTAGTAGGGAATCTATTTACTTCCCTAGAATCAGCATCAGCTTCTGCATCTTCTTCAATTAAAACTTGCCTATCTGATATTCCATCGTTTTCTATTACATAAGAAGTATCTACTGTTTCAATATTATCATTACCAGCAGCTGCTGCTTCTAGTTCACCTAGAAATAATACTTCTTCACCCTCAACATCAATGATTTCTATTTTATCATCTTGTTCATTTAAAACTATTGTACCTTCAACTTTATCGTCAAATAAATCTTTAGCTAATAAACTTTTTAAATATATTTTCAGTTCTGCTAAAGTAATTACTTTACCGTCTAATGTAATTTTTTGTCCTGGATTTAGTTCTAAACTATCAACATTCTTAGGATCTAAAACTTCTTTGCTTCCATCTAAATTAACTATAACAATTGTTTTCATAATTTAACTCCTACATTCTTTATATATGAAATTTATTTTACTATATTATATTTAAAAAAAGTTGCATAATAGGTTCATAATAAGAAAAGAATAAATTTGTTATTAAATGATAAAGTCAAGATTAAATAGCCATTTAAAGGCTTTTGAAAAGAATATTAATAATTTACTAAACAATAATTAAAGAATCTTAAAGTTATTTATAGAAGACTTTAGTTATTTTTAAATAAAATTATGAATTATTAAGTTTTATAAAAAGGTTATGTAAATGATTATAATTAAGAATATTACTCTTAGGCCATTTACGGCCAAAGAGTTGGTTGTTTAAAGGGTCCTCTATTAAACCACTTTTTATAAATTTCATCATAATAACCATCTTTTATAGTTTTTTGAATAATATTGTTTAATTTATCTCTTAAATTTGATTGGTTTTCTTTCAAAATTATTCCATAAGGTTCAACAGTAAATGGATTGCCAATTAAATTAACTTTTGTTTTGTTTTTTGCAGCAAGTCTAGATAATGAAGCGTAATTAGCCGTAATTCCAGCAACTTTTTTAGACTTAAGAGCTTTAAGAGCTTTTGACAAATTACTATAATAAACAATCTCAGATAAGGGTTCAATTTTCTTTAATGTATTACCACGTTTTGTACTAACTGCAGCAACTTTTTTTGAAGCAAAATCTTTATAAGTTTTAGATTTATCTTTTTTTCCAATTAAAAAAGTTTGACCATTAAAAAAATATGAAATTGAAAAATCAAGTTTTTTATCTAACTTTTTTGTGTGTAAAATTGGAGCTATAACAATATCAACATTATTATTCAAAATATTTTTTTCTAAAGTATTAGATTTAATGTTTTTAAAATTTAATTTTACTCCTAATTCTTTTGCGACAAACTCTGCTAGATCAATATTAAATCCAATAATTTTTCCTGACCTACTTTTAAAAGAAAATGGTTCAAAACTATTTTCAATTCCTACTGTCAAGACTCCTTTTTTCTTTATATCTGTTAATTTATCTGCGTATAAACTAAAATTACAAATACAAATACCTAAAACTAATAATATTAATTTTCTCATTTTATTTACCTTCCTTTAATTTTAATAAATATCCACTACTTGATATATTTTCAATAGACTCTTTACCAATTTTTTTTCTAAGTCTATTTAAAATTGATTTAAATGCTTCATCACTTACATAAGATTCATTTTCCCAAAGCATATCTTTTAAATTATCCATTGGTAGTAAGATTTTTCTATTATATAATAAAATATCTAATAATCTTACTTCCTTAGAAGTTAAAGTTAAATTAATTTCATCTTTAATTAGTATTTTTTTTCTAAAATTGTATTTAGCACCGTTTGTAAACTCAACTTCATATAAACCATTATCAAAAATTGATATAACAGAGCTAGTTAAAGCATCTCGCAAAATCTTTAGTTCTATTGGTTTAATAATGTAATCTATGAGATTTAATTTTACTGCTTCCAATAAAATTTCCGTATCCTTTAGAGAACTAACAACTATAATCGGAATATTTTTATTTATTTTTCTAATACTTTTTATAAAATTAATACTCGTACCAGTTTTAATCATTATTTCAGTAATAATTATATCAATACTATTTTCATTATAAACTTTAATAGCTTCTTCCAAGCAAGAAACAGAAATAACGTAATCTGATTTCATATTTAACGCTTTGGATACATTATCACGATATTTAATATCATCTTCAATATACAATATTTTCGATGTTTTTAAGATATTTTCAATATATTTTGTATTCATATGAAAATTATACCTAAATTAAAATAAATTAATGAATTATATAAAAATATAAAGGTAAAAAATATTATTAAATCAATTATTATAAAATAATCAATAATACATATGATAATTTTTACACTTTTTATAATAAATAAACTAATTAAATATGCAATTTATCAAAACTAAATGTTATTAAAGATATAATTATATTAATAATCATTATTATAAAGGAAAAGCAATGAATTTAAAATTATTAGCTGTTATAACAATAGTGTTATCAATTATTATATTTATACTGGGATTTATATTTCAAATTCCTCTTGTGTTTATTCCTTACGATTATAAAATTACACAAATTGTATTTTTGAATATTCTTTTTATTTTATTTGAAGTTTTTTTCATAATGTTCCTATTTAAAAATATGTTAGAAGTTTCTAAATTAGATTTACATGATTTTATTTTATTTTTTAAAAGATTTTGATTCATATTAAGAAGTGGAGGAGCTATTCGGACTCGAACCAACGCATACCGGATTTGCAATCCGGGGCATTACCAGCTTTGCTATAGCTCCAAAAAAGTCTGTAAACAAATCAACATTAATAGTAAAAAACATATGATTTATTTGGAATAAAAATGGCAGAGAG
>JAAETO010000150.1 GCA_024228275.1 Arcobacter sp. | reverse complement strand
GGTGTTTTTTCACCTTTTACTTAGATCATAATATTATTGGAGATAATGTAGATAGTCTCTATTATAATATTAATGATCACTTTGTGGTATACTGTGGTCGCCTTAGGTTTTAGCTTGTTAAAATCTAAGTTAATTAAAACTAACTTTAATTTTTTCTTTTTACTGACGAAGACAGCCATTCAAGCCTGAGTATTTAAGTTAAAAAATGTTACAAGTTACTTCAAGTTTGATTTAAAGTACATGTCGACGTCGCTGTGAGTTCTATTTTTATTTAAAAGATAGTTTTTGAAACATTCTAATAACATTCTATGGAAATATCATCATTACAAAATTACCTTCTGCATATTTCAGGAAATAAATGCTATTTTGTGAACCATTGTGAATTATCATAAATTTAAGAAGAATTTTACAATTTAAAAATATTTTACAATTTATCACAGTATTGTTTCGTCATGAAACTCGAATAAGAGATGATGTGAATTATGGAGCAATATTAACATCAATGAATACCATCAGAAATATCCCGGTTTAGTTGGAAATGCTTTATT
>JAAETO010000149.1 GCA_024228275.1 Arcobacter sp. | reverse complement strand
CTTGTTGTTTTATATCATAAAAATCTGGATAAAATCAAAACTAAAATCATTGAAGTTGGTGGAAAAATATGCAAAGACACTTTCTCTTTTCCTGGTGGAAAAAGATTTCAGTTTTTAGATCCTTCTGGCAATGAATTGGCAGTTTGGTCGGATAAATAACAACTTGACTTTGTAAGAAAAATAAACTAACTTTGTTTAACGTCTGATATGAGTCATTAAAACGACGCATATCATTAAAGTTATGGGTTATTTGAATGCTCAACTTAAACAAACATTAAAAATAAAATAATAATGAAAAAACAATATTTATTTCTTTTAACAACATTTTTGACCATTAATTGTTATTCACAAATTTCTTTTGAAAGAGGGTATTACATTGATACTCAAAATCAAAAAACTAATTGCCTAATCAAGAATGTTGATTGGAATAATAATCCAACTCAATTTGAATATAAACTATCAGAAAAAAGTGAATCTAAAAACGCAACTATAAAAACCGTTATAGAATTTGGTATTAATAATGCAAAATACCTCAGAAAAAGAGTAAACATTGATAGGTCCAGCAATAGTATTAATAATTTGAGCAATAGCAAAAATCCTATATTTAAAGAAGAAGAGCTTTTTTTAAAAGTATTAGTAGAAGGGAAATCTAATTTATATGAATACGTGGATGATAACTTAAGAAGATATTTTTACAGTAAGGATAACTCAGAAATAATACAATTAATCTTTAAACGGTATAAAAACATTGAGAATAATGTTGCTAAAAATAATAGATTTAGACAACAGTTGTGGGTTAATTTGAAATGTTCAAATTTCACAATGAGCAAAATTGAAAGCATAGACTATATAAAAAGTGATTTAATACGATTTTTTACAGAATATAGTGAATGTCATAATACCGACTTAAGTATTTACAAACCAAAACAAAAAAGAAATTTATATAATCTGACAATAAGACCTCGTTTAAATAGTTCTTCATTAAATATTCAAAGCTATCTTCCCTATATTAGAGATATTGATTTCGAGAATAAAACAGGGTTTGGAATCGGATTAGAAGCTGAATTTATTTTCCCTTTTAATAAAAATAAATGGTCAATTGTAATTGAGCCAACTTACCAGAGTTATAAGTCTAAAAAAACATCTATTATAAATAATGCCTCGGAAGGTATATTAATATCTGAAGTCAATTACAGTTCT
>JAAETO010000148.1 GCA_024228275.1 Arcobacter sp. | reverse complement strand
TTAAATTGCCAAAAACCAACTGCATTTTTAGGTGAAGTTAAATTCCGTAAAGTACTCTCTGTAACACAGAGATATTTAAAATCATCTGGAATATTATTTCTTTTAAGAATGGGCTCAATAATCGGAAACCATCTGTTAGCTCGTTTTATTGTTAAGACCGTAAGCGAATGCCAATATGTATTAACTATGAATTCACGTTCAACTCGTTCATAAACTTCAAAATTATTTAATGGTACAGGTTCATTGAATATCTTAATGTGTTCTGGAATTATTGGAGTAACAATTTTATAACCTTGGGGAAAATTTGTACTATCACTTTTAGAAATGGTAATATTCTTTGTGCTAAAACTCTGCAACATCAATGTTGGTATCATTATTACAATTAATAGAAGAATTATTGTAATAATATATTTCTTTAATTTGTTATTTTTCATGTCAAACATTAGTTATTTGTCAATTCATTAAAAATTAGAATAAATAAGTTAATAATATAAAATTCGAGTAGATAAAATACTTTTTATCATCGAGTAATATTTTGTCGTTACTTGCACAAAATAAGCAATATTTTTATTATCGATTATTTGTTTCTCGATTTTACTTTACATAAAGGTCTAAACCGAAAAATAGCTAAAATAAAGAGAAAAAATATTATTTAAAGTACAGTTATGATCAAAAATTATTTAGTTACATATTTTTTATTTACAAATAATGCAATTAAAATTATAGCTGAACCAATTGTTAATTTTACTAAATCCATAGATTCACCTAAAATTATAAAAGCAAATAAAATAGCAAGTGGAATTTTTAAGTTGTTCAGAACGGCAAGTGAGCCAGCTTCCACTTTGGTTACACCAATATTCCATAAGAAAAATCCAATTCCGGAAGCAACCACACCTAAGTATATTAGACTCAACCATTGATTTGCTGTAATTGTAATAGAGCTAAAATCAGTAAAAGAGAAACTAAATATCCCAGCAACAACTACCGAACCAAAATAAAGCAAAGCAAATATTTGTATTGATTTTATATCTGAGTTTTTCACCATTACTTTCTTAAAATAAACTTGTCCAAACGCAAAACATAAATTTGATATCTGAATCAGCAAAATACCTTTCCAAATACCCGCGGTAGTTTGATCCGAATAAATAACTATTCCGGCTCCAACAACAGCAAGAAGTGCAGTTAGTAGATGAATTATTCTAAATTTTTGTTCCCACAAATCATAGATGATTACAATAAATATTGGAGTAAAAATTGTAAGTATTGCTACTTGGTAAGCTTCAAGAAACTTGTATGCATAAATGTATGATACATACATTAAACCATACTGGATAAATCCAATAAAAATGAATTGAGTAATTAAATTTTTGCTTATATTTTTAATTTTAACAAATGGTAGAAATATCAAGAAAGAAATTCCTAAAGGAATAAACGCAACAAGGTTTGAATCAATAGTAGTAAGACTGCCTTTGATAAGACTGAAAGACAGTGCCCAAATGATGGAAACAATTATTAAATAAATCATTTTACAAAGTTAGAACAATTTGTACTTAGAAGAACTATAACCTGAAAAAATTCCGAGTCCGTTTTTTATGTTG
>JAAETO010000147.1 GCA_024228275.1 Arcobacter sp. | reverse complement strand
CTAGCGTAATGAAAATTAGCTTCTAATTCGAATCTAGCGTAATGAAAATTAGCTTCTAATTCGAATCTAGCCCAATGAAAATCAACTTTTGAGTTGAATATAGAACCAATAAAATCAACTTCTGAGTTGAATATAGAACTTCTAAAATAAGCTTCTGATTCGAATGTAGAGTTAGTAAAATCAGCTATTGAGTTGAATGTAGAGTTAGTAAAATCAACTACTGATTTGAATATAGTGCTAGAAAAATAAACTTGATAATGAAAAACTATATCAGTTAAATTAACATCTTCCAAAAAAATACAATAATCAAAATTTACTTCTTTTTCAAAATCTATTTTATCTTTATGTATAATTTCTTCTATTAATCTATAAATTATATTCGTATTAGTTCTAAAAGTCCTATATTCATTATCATCTGATTTATCTTGTATATCATACTCTTTACCTTCAAACCTACATCTTGTTTTTTCTTCATTTATAAACTCAAATTTTAAATCTTTTTTCATATATTTTCCTATTTAAATATCTTGAAAGATTATATCTAATTTTAACCTTAATATAATATTTTAACAACTTTTATATATCTTTATAAAAATTCTGCAAATTCATTAAAGGTATCTTTGAATTTATTGCATACACTTTTTAATTCCCAATACTTTTCATAAGCAAAATATTACCTATCCTTTAATATTTTTATATTATTCTTAATAGTAATTACATTCGGATGATTTTCTACAAGTGTATTTTTTAGTATCTTTAAAGCTTTTTCTAAATACTCTAAGGCTTTACCATATTGTGCTTTTGAATAATAAACCCCTCCTATATTATTATAAAATGTAGCTGTATTAGGATTATTCTCTCCAAAAGTTTTTAATTGTATTTTTAAAGCTTTTTCATAATTCTCTAAGGCTTTATCATATTGTGCTTTTGAATCATAGACTAGTCCTATATTATTATAAGATGTAGCTGTATAAGGATTATTCTCTCCTAAAATCTTTAATTTTATATTTAAAGCTTTTTCAAAATTCTCTAAGGCTTTATCATATTGCGCTTTTGATTGATAGAGTACTCCTATATTATTATAAGATATAGCTGTAGAAGGATGATTATCTCCTAATATTTTCAATCGTATCGTTAAAGCTTTTTCATAATTTTCTAAGGCTTTATCATATTGTGCTTTTTTATAGTATTTAATTCCTAAAGAATTGAAATAATTATGATCATTCTTATTAAAATCAACTAATTTCTTAGAATTCTTATTTGTACTATTATTACTAGTTGTACTACATCCACCTATTATTAAACCAATTAAAATTATAATAAATATATTCTTTTTCATTTTATTTTACCTTATATTATTTATGTAAAGTGCATATTATCTTTTTACTACTTAATAATTTATACCTATATATATTTTATTTTTTATAAGGATTATCATATTTTCATCACTAATCTTTAAAATTATCCTTTATAAATTCTAAGGCATCTATAAAAGTTCCCTCAAGCTTAGAAGTCGATTCATCTCCTGAACCATCATCTAATACAACTTCAAAGATACACTCTTCTTTAAATCTATCATCTTCTTTTACTATTAAAATACTATCTTCATCAATATCTGCATCAAATAGATACACAATATTTCTTGAGCTAGTTTGTCTAGCAATAGCAAAGACTTCTAACTGTAGCTCAGGATATAAAGCATAATCAGACAAACTTTTAAGCTTTATCTCCCAATCATAATCTTTATAAATTTTTATAATGAATTCTCTGTTACCCATTTGATTGTTTCCTTTTTATATTTTATTGAAAACTATAAAAATAGTTCTTTGTATCAGGTTTAAATATTGTGATTATTATGTCAGATTTTTTCTTAGATGCATACTTTACTTTTTTACCATCAATTGTATCTTCACTTAAAAGAAATCAAAATTTAAAGTTTAACATTGCCCATTTTAAACCTTTAACATATCTCCAATATCCCACAAGGGAACAAAAATTGCTAAAATTATCCATATAATAAGGCTCATAACAAGTAGTAAAAAAATAGGTTCTATTAATTGAGTAAAGAGTTTTAACTTTTCATCGAACCTTTTTTTATTTATTTTCTTTATCTCTTTTATTGTAAGTTCTAAAGAGTTTGTTAGTTCTCCTGTTCTTATTAGATTTAGGCTTATTTCATCAAAAAGTTTTGCTTGCTCAAAAGAAGAATAAATACTCTTACCACTTTTTAGTGCGTTTTCTATTTGATTGATTTTATCTAAAATAAAATAGTTGTTTATTGTAAGTTTTGCTTTTACTAGACATTCGTTAAATTCATATTTACTATTAAGTAGTATTTGCATAATTGTAAAATAGATATAAAAAGTTTTTAATCTATATATAGAACTTACTACTGGTATTTTTAAAGATATAAACTCATCAAAAGAATATCTTACTTTTTTAAACTTTTTATATAACACAAATAAAAGCACAAAAAATACTAACAACCCAATACTTATAAGAAAAAGATAGTTTTCAAAAATATCTTTTACAAAAAACAACATTTTTGTAGCAAAGGGAAGCTCATAAGAGTTTTGTTTAAACATAAACTCAAACTTTGGAACTACAAATTTAAATATTCCAATAAATGATAGAAATACAGAGACAAACAAGATTATTGGATAGATCATTGATTTTACAAAATTGTTTTTTATCTCATAGTTTTCATCTATTATTTTACTCAAAGATTGAATCATCAAAGTTGTATTTCCACTATCTTGAGTGATTCTAAAAAAAGATTTTACTAAAGGATTTATTTTAAATACATTCAAACTTTCATATATATTTATTGATTTTCTAAAAGAGTTTCTAAGTGTTATTAAAAACTCTTTTAACAAATGATTTTTTTGAGATTTTATTAATATTTCAAATGCCTCATCTAATAAGATTTTAGATTCTAGCATCAAAGATAATTCATAGAAAATATTTTTTAAATCTTTATCTTTTATATTATTAAATATATTTATATTTATGTGAAAATCGTATTTTTTTATCTGTATTATATTTTTTGGAAGATTGTGTTCATCTATATTTTGAGTAAGTAAAGATAACTCTTTTATTTCACCCTCTTCTTGATAAATGATTTTATATTTCATCACATACAACTTTATAAAGCTCATCGAAAGTTGTTAAACCCTCTTTTACTTTCTCTTTTCCATCATCTAAGATGCTTACAAAGTTAGTATTCTTTAAATGCTCTTTGATTAATTTTACATCATTTTTCAAAAAAATCATTGAAGAGATATTTTCATCTACTTTTAATACCTCGCAAATCGAACTTCTATTATGAAAACCTGTAAAATTGCATACAGTACATCCCTTTTTTTTGCAGTTTTTACAAAGCAATAAAACTAATCTTTGAGAAAATACATATTTTAATGTAGTAGATAACAAATAAGTATCTGCTTGTAAATCTACAAGTCTGGAAAGTGTTTCTACACTACTATTAGAGTGAATCGAAGCTAAAACTAAGTGACCTGTTAAAGATGCTTGTAAAGCTATATCTAAAGAGAATTTGTCCCTTATTTCTCCTATTAAAATAATATCAGGATCTTGTCTTAAAATATTTTTCAATACTTTATTAAAACCTAAACCAATGTCTTCATTTATTGATACTTGCTGTATTTGTTCAATCTTATACTCAACAGGATCTTCAATAGTTATAATCTTTTTATTAGAATTATTCAATAATTTTAGAAGTGAATATAAAGTTGTACTTTTTCCACTTCCTGTTGGTCCTGAAATTAAAACTAGACCATTTTTCAATTTTGATATATTTTCTAACTCTTTATAAATATTAGAAGAAAAACCTAAACTTTTAATATCTTTTTTTACATTTTGTTTATCTAAAATTCTAATAACTATTGATTCAGCATTTATTGTAGGCATAGAAGATACCCTAAAATCATAACTTTTATTTTCAATTTCTTTATTAAACCTTCCATCTTGAGGAAGTCTAATTTGAGTAATATCAAGTTTAGAGATTAATTTAATATAAGAACTTAATAAGACAAAGAAAGCTTTTTCAAATACATAAAATATTTTTAAAATACCATCAATTCTAAATCTAATAATCATTGAGTTATTCATAGCTTCAATATGAATATCACTACATCTATTATCAATAGATTTTTTTAGAATAATGTTAAAAAACTCCTCTATATTATTATGGTTGATATCATTACTATTTTTTGATTGAAGTGATAAATTGTATAATTTTATTCTAGTTTGAATATCACTTAAAAAAAATAGAATCTCTTCTTTTTCTAGTTCAATGCTTTTAATTAAACTTTTAGTATAAACCTTAGAAATATCAGAACTAACACAAGTAAATGATGTAAAATATATATCTTCACTTTTAAGTGGAATACTTAAGGATTCTCTTAAAGTATTTATATCAAAACTATTTACAAAATTGTAATCTATTATATGATTAATGATTTTCATTGTAGATCCTTAAATTTATACCATTTTCTAAAAAAACTATATTGTTTTCTATTTTTAATATCTTAAATTTAGATATTTTATCCCCTATATTTAGCCACTCATTATTAAATAAAACCCTCTTCCCAACTATTGCATTTACCTTTAATTTATTAGGATTTTTATTATTTAAAAAATCTATTTTATTTTTTATATTGATTTTATTCTTTGCGTAAAATTTAGAAAAAGAGATTTCTAAATCAAGATAATCTAAAGATAATTCTAAGTATTTTATTTTTGAAAAAGCATTATAATTTTCTATAAAATCTAATAAGCTAATCTTATTTATATCACTTGTTAGGACTTTTAAATTTATTATATTTTTATATATTGATATTTCATTTAATTCTATTTTGTGTGCTTTGCAAAAACTTTCTATATCCTTTGCAATATCAAGAAGATTTTGATTCATACTTATGTGCTTTATTTTATAAGATTTACTTATAGTAAGTTTATCCTTGTTTTTAAAATTGTAATTAAATAAATAAACTAGCATCAAGCATATAATCAAAGGAAAAACTATTAATTCTATTTTTATTCTAAAAGATAAGCTATCAAACTTATTTTCTAAGAATTCTAAAACTTGTCTCAAGTTGATACCTTTTACTTATTTCATCAAACTTTATATTATCAAGACTACTTTCTTTAAATATATTTAAAAACGTAAAAATATTTTCTTTATTTTTTGATTCTAAAGTTAAAAAAAGTTTTGAATCTTGAAGAAGAACTCTTTTTACATCTATATTAGTTTTTTTGGCTTCCCTAAAAATCTTAATAGTAAATTCTGTAATAGAAAAAAAGCTGTGTTCTTCTTTTATTTTATGTATATTACTTGTAATACTTGTAGAAAGATTCTCTTGATTGTTTGTTAAATTACTTGTATAGTAAATAAAATACATTATTAAAAAAGAGATAAAAAATATATAAAATAGAAGAAATTTACTCTTTACAGGTTTAAAAAACTTATGTTTTAAATTATTTTGTAAAATATCACTTTTTATATCTTTTACATAAGTAATAACAATATCTTCAATACTAAGGTTGTTTTTAACAAAAAGTTTTAAATCAGAAATATCTATAATTTCATCTATCTTTTTATAATAAAAAAGTTTTCCATTACAATATATAGCAAAATATTTTAAATCTAAAAAAAGTTCATTTTTGGCTTGACTGTTAAATAAAAATATATTAGGAATAGATGTAGTAGTATTAAATACAATGATTTGATAAGATGAAATAGACTCTACAAAACTATAATAAATTAAAGTTTTACTTGATAAGTCTATTTGTTTTAATTTGATATTTGTTAATAAAAATTTATTAACTAAAGTGTTGTTGATTTTTTCACTAACTTTTACTTCAAATACTACAATAATAAATTCCTCATAAATATAATGAGAAAGTTTATTATTATAATCTTTTGATTTAGTTTAAATTAATATATTAAATCATTATTTATTTATAATTTAAAATGTTACGTCGTAACCAAGTTCTTTTAAGCCTTGTTTATTTTTTGTCCAACCTTTTTTAATTGAAACAAATAGTTCTAAATAACATTTTCTACCAGTAAGTTTTTCTATTTTTAAACGCGCGTCTTTTCCTATTCTTTTAATAGCACTAGCGCCTTTTCCAATAATCATACCTTTTTGAGTACTCTTTTGTACAATAATTGTAGCTTTTACAACATCTAAGTCATCTTTCTCATCAACTTTATTAATTAAAACATCTGTTTCATATGGAATTTCATCAGATATATTATCAAAAATTGATTCTCTAATAAACTCTTTAAAGATATCTCTTAAATGCTCAGTAGTCATAATCTCAGGATCATATAAATATGGATGAACAGGAAGTTCATCAACAACCACATCTAAAATATCTGCTTGTTTAGTCTGTTTTTTTATTGATATAGGTATAACAGCTTCATATTTATCACTATACTCTTCATACTCTTTAATCTTTTCTAAAACTTCGTCATTTGATACATTATCTATTTTAGTAAGTAGTAAAATATGTTTTGTATTCTTTTTATTCTTTTCTAAAAAATTAACGTAGTGAGTTAACTTATCAGTTACTGGTGCTAAAAATAGAATCAAATCACAATCACCAATAGCTTTTAAAGCCTCATCTAACATAAACTGATTTAATAACTTTTCCGTTTCATGAAGTCCTGGAGTATCTACAAAAATAACTTGACTTTCCTTATGCATAACAATAATGTTTGATCTTTTTCTTGTTGCATTTGCTTTATGTGAAACCATCGCAATTTTTTCACCAACTAGCCAATTTAAAAGAGAACTTTTTCCAGCATTTGGACGTCCTACAACTGAAACATAACCACATTTACTCATCTGATTCCTTAAATAATATTTGAAGTCTTATTATAACACAATCTTACTACGGATCTACTTCTATAGCTTAAAGACCTTACTATACGAGATAGTCTATAGTTTCTATTTGAAATTTACTTTAAAAGAAATATTATCAATTTTTGAAGGACTTTGAGAACAACTTAATTTATAATTTCCTTCTTTAAATATATTATATGTATTGTTTTTTATTAATCTTCCATTTAAAACTAAATTTAATTTTTCTTTTCCAAATCCTAAACAATTAACCTTTAATACTCTATACTCTTCTGAAATAAGTTTACTAAATGTATATGTTTGATCCATTGTTGGAGAAATTAATATAGGAGCTCTATCAATTAGATTTTTAT
>JAAETO010000146.1 GCA_024228275.1 Arcobacter sp. | reverse complement strand
GTACAAATACTCAAACTCAATGAAACCAATGGGTGAAAACTCAAACTATATGTGTTATGCCTATCAAATGAAAAAAGAGTATGAAGAAGCTATAAAATGGTGTAAAAATGCTATTGAACTTGGGAATGATGATGCGTTGTTACTTTTAGGAAATTCTTATACTGAATTAAAAAAATATAATGAATCTGTATCTTGGATTAAAAAAGCATATGAAAAAAACAACCCAGATGCAGCAATAAATTTAGGATATTCATATTCTAAAATGGGAGATTATAAAAATGCAGAAAAATGGTATAAAATTGCAATTAAAAATGATGATTATGAAGCTTATAAAAACTTATCAACTCTTTATAATGAAAAATTAGATGATAATATTAAAGCAAGTGCATATGCGATAGCAGTTATAGATACTAAATATTCTAAATCTTCTGTTTTAAGAGTTTTAAAAGAAGAAATGAACATCCCAAATGAAACAATACAAAAAGGCTATGACTTACAACTAAACTCTGATGAGTTTCCAATAAAATATAAAGGTAATTTAGGATTAAAATGAATAAATCAATAACAATTATCCTAGT
>JAAETO010000145.1 GCA_024228275.1 Arcobacter sp. | reverse complement strand
GTACAAATACTCAAACTCAATGAAACCAATGGGTGAAAACTCAAACTATATGTGTTATGCCTATCAAATGAAAAAAGAGTATGAAGAAGCTATAAAATGGTGTAAAAATGCTATTGAACTTGGGAATGATGATGCGTTGTTTCAGTTAGGAACTAGTTTTTATAAAATAAATGATTTTAATAATTCAATTATTTGGTTTAAAGAATCATTCAATAAAATTAATAATTTTTCTGCTGCAAATAATATTGGATATATTTATAAAGAAAAATTAAAAAAATATAATAAAGCCAAAGAATGGTATGAGATGGCTATACAAGGAGAAGATATGGAATCTTTTCATAATATCTCTAGACTTTATCATCATAATTTAAATGATGATTTAAAGGCAAGTGCCTATTCAATTGCTCTAATAAATAATAAGTTTACAAAAAGTTCAGTTTTAAATACATTGCAAAATACTTGGAACATCCCAAATGAAACAATACAAAAAGGCTATGACTTACAACTAAACTCTGATGAGTTTCCAATAAAATATAAAGGTAATTTAGGATTAAAATGAATAAATCAATAACAATTATCCTAATACTAATTATATTCTTTGGTGGAAGATATTATGTCAAAAAAAACCAAGAACAAGAACAAATGAG
>JAAETO010000144.1 GCA_024228275.1 Arcobacter sp. | reverse complement strand
AATTTCATATCAAGTTCAACAATACTCGCAAAAGAAATATCAGGCTCTTTAAATTTGTAAGTAATTTGTTTGTAGTAAGCTTTGTCTGTTTCGCTTTTATTTATGCCAACTTTCTCTACTTTTTCAAATATGTATTTTATTTCATCATCATCTTTGGTATAAACTAAATAATCATCTTGGTTTTTCATATTTATTAAAAAATTACTCAGTCCTTCTTTTTCGTTATACTCAGAAAAGAAAATCATATTTTTTTCTTGATTAGGAATATTCGTCTTCAGATCTACTTCGGAATGTTCTAACTTTCTAATAATTATTTTAGAATCTGAATCGCACTTGCTTTTTTTTCTAAGCACCAAGTCTAAAGGATTTGGAAAATAATTCTCGTTACCTTTTCTAATAAAAATTGGTGAAAGAGATTCTATTTTTTTGAAATCTAACTTACCTTCTGTAATCATAAAACTATGTTCACCAATTAAACCTTTTGCAATCTTTTTTGATTGAATTGGTATTTGATTATTTTCTTGAAGAACAAAGTAACGCAACATACCCAGTATGGTTGTCTGCTGCGGAAAAAAAGCTGACACTTGAAAGTATTCTGCTTGATCTGATTTTTTACTTCCCTTTTTGTCTTTCTTTTTCCGGTATTTATTTTCTTGCCCAAAGAAGAAAGTATCCATCGGTTTCATTGTCATTAAATATTTATTCATTGTTTTTACTATTTATAAATTTAACAAAACGTAATGCACTATAAACTTTATTTAGAGTTTTCTTTATATCGTTCCCAGTTTCAGAATAAGTAATATAAATCATTTCTTGAAGCTTGTTTATAAAATCTTTATTTTTTTTATGAATATCTTCATCGTAGAAATTATCAAAGAAATTGGTTAATCTATCTTTGTCTCCAGCTATTTTTTCTAAAATAAATTCTTGGTTTTCCAAATTGTACAATAAAGAACTTATTACATTTTCATTTTTACTATTTAATATTTCAATAAACTGTTGGTGAAATTTGCTTCCTTTATTAATAACATCTTCAAAAGTTTGACCACTATGTTTTTGTAAAGCGTAGGCAATGTTATTTTTATTACCGGTTTTAGCTTTTTCAAAAAGTAATTCTCTTGCTTTGCTTAAAGCTTCGTGCATTGGATATTTATAGTACGTAATTGATAAACCATAAGACATTGACGGTTGTTTAATTGCTTTATTACACTCATCTTTACTATTTGTTATTTGTGCTAATGCAGGTTTTAGTTTTTCATTTTTAAGTAAACAGTCTTGAAATTTTTCATCTATCCCATTCAATAATTGAAATATGTTTTTATCATTTGTATTTACCGGGGCAAAAAATAGCAAGTCATCGCCGCCAGTATAAACTGCTTCGCCTCCGTAGTTTTTTATTTTTCTTAATGCATCAAAAGAAAATTTTGATAAAGCTTTTGAAAAATCTTCTATTAGATTTGGATTAACATTATAGATTTGTTTTATTAGTTGTCCAACATTATCTCCATCCGCTTGTACAATTGCAATGTATTTGTGTGGTGTCTTAAACTTTTTCTTAAGTTTATCATCATTACTAATTCCGGTAATTAGTTCATCATCATCATCAAAATTAAAATCTTGGTTTTCTTCTTTCTTGTTCTTCTCCGCTTCTGTAAGAATTTTATTCCCTTCTTTTCTTAAATCATCAATTTTATCTTTAGTTAAATTTTCACCATCATTTATTTTTCTTAATGCAATTTCAATTATTGAAGGATATGCTCGTTCGTTTCCAAAAACATTTTTGAATAAGTTTGTCTTATCAATATTTTGAAGAAATGATTCAAAACATAATTCGTCTTCCGGTATCAAAGGACTTTGTAATTCTGTATTTGCAAGAAGTTTATTAATTTTAAAAATCACATTGGCATCTTTGCCTAATTCTTTTTCAATTATGTTTGTTCTTAAATATTTATCAAGGTATTCAATACAATTATCATCAAAATTTTTGTAAATTTCTTTTTTTGCATCATCAACTGCACTTTGTAATTCATCAAAAAATCCATCTTCTGATTTCAAAATTAATCTGTCTGGGAATATTCCTGCACTCTTGTATTCATTAGTTGTGTCAAGTTTTCTTGCATCAGGAAAAAGAAGAATAAATTGTTCGTTTTTAATTTTATTTTTTTT
>JAAETO010000143.1 GCA_024228275.1 Arcobacter sp. | reverse complement strand
TAAGTCTTGCAACCATTGGGAAATTAATTAATGTTGAAATACCTAAGATTAAGCTTAGACACCATGAAAATAAAATTATTTTTTGAAAAAAGAGGAGCGAGTTACCATCAAAATTGGAAATTATTGAAACTAACAAAACTATTATTAAAATAAGTATGGGATAAATAATAAAATTTGATAAGACTATTGTGATTTCAATTTGATTAAATAGTCTTAATATTGATTGTAGGACAAAAATGAGTCCTAAAATTAAAACACTTCTGTTAAATGTAAATACCTTTTTTAATGCACTTAACTTAAATACAGCAACGATTAGGAAACAAACCAGAAATGTTATTATAAGTGGAATAAATGGTCCAAGATAAAATTTAATTTGAGGAGATAATTGTGATAATATTCCTAATGCAGCAATAAATGGTAGAAAGAATGTAAAGAAATTATTTTTTTTCACAGAAAAATCAATTTAAGTTCTAAAATTTGTAATTATTTTCTGGTATATATTAACTAATGAAGGTAATATTTTATTATTATCAAACATAGTATTTGCTTTAATGTACGCTTTTGTTGCATAAGAATTACGTAATTCCTTGTTTCCCAATAATTCTAAAATATTTTCTGATAACCCTTTTATATCACCTTTGGGCAATAATATGATATTATTTTCATCTTCATTAATATCAGGTAGTCCATCAACATTATAAGATATAACTGGAATTTTTAAGAACATACTTTCTATAACCGTTCCTGGAATAATATCATGATGCGTGGGTAAAATACTAATTCTAGCTTTTGTTGCTTCCTTAAATAGAACTTCTTGAGGTAAAAAGCCAATAAAATGAACATTATCAACAATTTTTAGTCTTACGCACATTTGTTTCAAATACTCTAAATATACATCATTTGCTCCACCCAAGACTAATAGTGAAATATCATTTTTTGTTTTCTTTACTATTGAAATTGCTTCTAATAAATCTTCTATGCCTTTATCTTTTGTTATTCTTGCAAAAAAAACACAATCAAATTCTTTATCAATGCAGTCACTATTTTCGCTTAAATTAGGTTTATTGATTGGATAATTGTGCCAATGGAATTTTGCATTTTTATTATATTCTTTTATTGCAGATTCCATAAATTTAGCTCTAATACCAAAATTAGTTGCTTTTTGTAATACTTTATTCTCTATTTTAATCCTTCTTTTTCTAACAAATTCATAGGGCCATTTTTTTTTTGACGATTTGTGAACAAAACCTTGAATAGTTACAAGTACAGGATATTTTTTAAAAAATTGCAAAATTGTTGAAGAATAATATGCATTTTCAGCACCGTGCAAGTGAATAATATCTGGTTTAATTTCACTTACAAGTTTTTGTACATTGCGTTTCGCAAACCAGAAAAAGTTTAGATTAATATATTTTTGATTTATAAACGGATAATTTGATTTATAAAAATTGTATCGAATATTATTCTTTAAGAATGTTGTAGCCTCATTTATAAAGTAATTTGGAGCAATAATATGTACTTCGAAAGAACTGTTATTTTCAAAAATACTAATCAATTGATTAATCCAAGGAGCAAAGTCATTATTCTTCTTTGTTTGAAAATAATTAACAATCTCTTGATTACTAAAATGACATAACCAAACAACTTTTGTTTTTGTGTTTTCCTCAACTGACATTTACTTTATCCATTATCCAATACAATATATTTAATTATTTCGATCACAAGAACTATGATAAATATTTTTTTTGAGTAAGCTTATTATTTAATTCATTTGAGATTTTTTTTAATAAATCTTTT
>JAAETO010000142.1 GCA_024228275.1 Arcobacter sp. | reverse complement strand
GATGCAACTAGATTATCATCAGTTGATATAGAACTAATAATACAAAAAATTTCTAAAAAATACCCATATTTCGCTAAGCAATTAAAAGTAATATCTTCAGCAATTCCCTTTACAAAATTGATAATTTTAAACAAAGATCAGTTTTATGATCTTTATTTAAACGTAGGAGATAAGTTTAGATCAAAATATTTTAATTATAAATTACCTCAAAGAACTTTAACTAAAATATTTACTGATAAAGAAAAATTTAATAAATTTTTAAAACTATCATTAATAAATCCTAATTTAAATCAGCTACATAAGTCTTTACTTAAAATTAATGATTCAAAACTGAATGAAAACTCATCTTTTTTACTTGCATTAAATGCTGTTAGATATAATGATTTAATTCTTGCAAATAAATATTTAAAAAATGCAATAAAAAAAGACAAGGAAAATAAAAATAAAGATAAATATAATTTTTGGCTTTATAAAATAAATAAGAATAAAGATATTTTAGTAAACTTATCTAATAGTTTTGATTTTAATTTATACTCTATTTATTCCGATGAATTATTACAAAAATATAATAACTATGATATTTATTTAGATGATATAAAATTAATTAATAATTATGAAGAAAAATATGATATTAATAGAGTTGCCCTACTTTACTCTATTGCAAAAATAAAATCAGGTTTCAATTCTTCAAAAATATCTAAAATATTTGAACTTGGAATTATGCAATTAAAACCTAATTTGATAAAAAATATTTCTAAAAAATTAAATAAAGAGTATAATATTCTAAATCAGTTTAGAATTGAAGATAGTTTAAAGTATACAAATATTCATATCAATAACTTAGAAGGAAAATTTAATAATCCTTTAGAAATATTTTTGAATTACAAAGAAAACATAGAAACTTCCCTTGAAAATGAAAAGTTTTTTAATATAAATAATCCTTACGAACCATTTATTTCTATTGAATTGTTATCATTTGATAATATTTTATTAAAAGATTTTATTCTTTATTATTATTTATACTACAATAATTTTTTAGAAAATTATGAAGAGCTTACTTTCTCATCTATTTTTGAAGAGTTATTGTCAAATGACCAAAATTAATATGACTAAATTTAAGATTTAAATCTTTTTTATCTTCATCATTTTTAAAATCTATTAAATAATATTTAGCCCAATTATTTTTCAGTGGTATAGATTGAACTAAATTTGAATTTGTATCAATTTTATTAATACTAGTTGCTTTTTGATTATTTAAAGAAAACGAATATGTATCTTTATTTAAATCATTATTCTCATTATTAGTTAAATGTACTCCAATAAGAAAACTATTGATATCATCGCTTTTATATTTTTTATTTATATTATTTAAATATGTAACGAAAAGAATAGCTTTTATTTCATTATTATAGTATAAATCTCTTTTTTTAGTATTTTCTATTGCATATGCACTTTGAATCTCACTCTTAAAATTATTTAAAGCATTAGTTGTTTCACAACCAGTAAAAAAAGTTAAAGCTAATAAAGAAGATATAAGATAATTTTTATTCATTTATTTGTCCTACTAATTAATAATAAAAATCAATTTTACACTAAAGTTACTTTAACCATCATTTGGGTAAAATCTGCGCTATGAATAAGAAATATAAAAAATTAGCGGTAGCTTTTAGTGGGCCTTCAAACAGTGGAAAAACAACACTTGTTGTAAAAGTATCTAATATACTGCAAGACAGTGGATATAAGGTATGTATAGTTAAACATGATCCAAAAGATAAAGCAGTATTTGATAGACCTGGAAAAGATAGTAATAAGTTTACTCAAACTGGAGCTGATGTTGCAGTAGTAAGTTCTTCAAGAACTACATTATTTAAACGACATAACTCAAGTATTGAAGAAATAATAGAACTATTTGGTGAATTTGATTATTTATTAGTCGAGGGATTAAAAACACTTCCTCTTCCAAGAATTTCTATATTTAGAAAAAGACTTGATGAATCATATTTTGGTGTTACTGATGCTATTGCTCATGATAATACTATTAATGAAGAAGATATCCCTTCTAATATAGATAAATTAGACTTAAATAATTCAGAAGAAATTATTAAGTGGATTGAAAAAAATGCAAAGAGGGTTTAATGAAAGATATAATTAATGCAATAGAAGATGCAAGTATAAAAATTAAAAATTTAATTGAAACTGGTGATACAGGAAAAAGTGAAAATGAGAACTCTACAGGAGACACTCAACTAAAACTTGATATTGCAAGTGATCAAATTATTGAAGATATTTTTGCAAAAATTCCTTCAATAAAACAAATTGTTAGTGAAGAGCAAGATTCTATTATAGATTTAAATGAAAAAGGAGAATACCTTATTGCTTATGACCCATTAGATGGTTCTTCTTTAGTTGATGTCAATCTTTCTGTAGGTTCAATTTATGGGATTTACAAAGGAAACTTTGATGCAAAAAGTATAATAGCTTCTGTCTATGTTGTATTTGGTCCAAGAGTTGAAATGGTAGTTGCAAGTGACAATTGTGTTAAAATGTATAGGTTATTATCAAATGAATTTAAATACATTCAAGATATTAAACTTAATCAAAAAGGTAAACTAAATGCTCCTGGTTCAACTCAAAATTGTTGGGCTCCTTATCATAAAGCTTTAATTGACGACATTTTCAATGATGGATATAGGCTAAGATACTCTGGTGGTATGGTACCAGATTTACACCAAATTTTATTAAAAGGTGGAGGTTTATTTTCTTATCCTGGAACTTCAGATAGACCAAAAGGAAAATTAAGACAATTATTTGAAGTTTTTCCATTTGCCTTAACCTATGAATATGCAGGTGGGAAAGCAATAGATGGTTTAAAAAATGTATTAGAAGTTGAAACGACTCATATTCATGATACAACACCTTGTTTCTTTGGTTCTAATGAAGAAATTAATAGAGTTTTAAAAGTTTATAAAGAAAATGCAGAATAATCAAGAATCTAACGAGTGGGAAGTAAAACTTGACAATAAAATTATTGATTTAAAAGATTGCCAAGAATCAAAATCTTTAGAATCATGTACCCCTTGTGAAAATTTTTTTGATTGTGAACTAAGAAAAAAATATGTAATTACTGTCTATGAGTCTATGAATAAAGGCGCAGGTGGCGGATTTGAATTTTAAAAATATAAGAGGATTTTTTTATGGAAAAAAGTTGTAAAAATGTTTATATAACAACTCCAATTTATTATGTTAATGATGTAGCTCATATTGGGCACGCTTATACTACAATTATAGCTGATATGTTAGCAAGATATTCAAGATTAACAGGAAGTAAAACTTATTTCTTGACTGGAACTGACGAACATGGACAAAAGATTGCTCATAGTGCAGAAGCTAGAGGGAAAACTCCAAAAGAGTATGCAGACGAAGTTTCTGGAAAGTTTAAAAAACTTTGGGACGATTTTGATATAACATATGATAAATTTATTAGAACAACTGATCAAGAGCACAAAAACGGTGTACAAAAAGCATTTGAAACAATGTATAAAAAAGGTGATATTTATAAAGGTGATTACGAAGGATTTTACTGTGTATCATGTGAAACTTTTTTTACGCAGAAACAACTAATTGATGAACAATTTTGTCCTGACTGTGGCAAACCTACAAATATTGTTAAAGAAGAGAGTTACTTTTTTAAGTTATCTGAATATGAAGATAAACTTTTAAAATGGTATGAAGAGAATGAAGACTGTATTCTTCCAAGATCAAAAAAGAATGAAATTGTCAACTTTGTAAAAAGTGGCCTTAGAGACTTATCAATTTCAAGAACATCTTTTGATTGGGGAGTTAAACTTCCTGAATCTATGAATGAACCAAAACATGTCATGTATGTCTGGCTAGATGCTTTGATGAACTATATAACTGCATTAGGATATGGTAAAGATGATATTAACATGGAGGAATTCTGGCCTGCTAAAGTTCATTTAGTTGGAAAAGATATTTTAAGATTTCATGCAATCTATTGGCCAGCATTTTTAATGTCACTTAATTTACCTTTGCCAAAACATATAGCTGCTCACGGATGGTGGACAAGAGATGGCGAAAAAATGTCAAAATCAAAAGGTAATGTAGTTAATCCAAAAGAGATTGCAGATGCATATGGATTAGACTCATTTAGATATTTTATGTTAAGAGAAGTTCCATTTGGTCAAGATGGTGATTTTTCACAAAAAGCATTATTAGATAGAATCAACTCTGACTTAGGAAATGACCTAGGAAATTTACTAAATAGAATTTCTGGAATGAGTGGCAAGTATTTTGATTTTAAAATAGATTCAAAAGATGTTATAAAATATCATAAAAAAGAGTTAGATGAAGTATATGCTATTTTAGATAATGTTGAATCATATATTTTTAATATGCAAATAAATAGATTTTTAGAAGATATTTGGAAAGTATTAACTGTTGCTAATAAAGCAATTGGTGATTATGAACCATGGGCTAAGATGAAAGATGGTAAGGAAGATGAAGCTATGGCTTTAGTCGCACTTATTACTAATATAATGGCTAAAGTTGCCCTACTTTTAGATTCTGTTATGCCAGAAAAAATTTCAAAAATTGCTTCTTCTTTAGGAATCAGTATTGATACAATTACTTATAACAAACTAATTGTAAATAAAGAATTAGTTAATAAAACAACTATTACAAAAGTTGAACAGTTATTCCCAAGAATTGAAGAAGTTTTATTAAAACAATCTATTCCTTCACAAGTTTCAAAAGATCAAGCTGAAAATAAATCTTCAAAAAAGCCTGAAAAGGAAGAAGATGATAATTTAATTACAATTGATAAATTTTTTGAAACTACTTTAAAAATTGGTACCATTGTAGAAGCAGAAGAAGTTCCTAAATCTAAAAAACTATTAAAACTACAAGTTGATTTAGCAGAAGGAAGAAATAGACAAGTTCTTGCTGGGATTAAAGAATTTTATTCGGCTGAAGAACTAGTAGGAACACAAGCTTGTGTTGTTGCAAATTTAAAACCTGCAAAATTAATGGGTATGATTAGTGAAGGTATGTTACTTGCTGCAAAAGATGAGAATGGTTTATCACTAATTAGACCTGAAACTAAAAAAACTATAGGTACAAAAATAAGCTAGTGCAGATTACTTCAATCCTAGATATTACTGATGGAAGATTACTTAATCATCCATCGATATCTTTTATTTACTCAATAAAAACAAATCCAAAAAAAATAAAAGAAGGTGACTTATTTATTGTTAAAAATGAAGAGGATATAAAAGATGCAATAGATAATGGTGCTTTTGCATTAATTATAGATAAAAATATAGATATTATAGATAATGAAATAGCCTGGATTTATGTAGAAAATTTAGAAACTACAATTATAAAGTTAATTAGATTTCTTTTATCTAATATAAGATTAACAGCTTTTTATTGTAATAATGTTACAAATGAACTATTTAATATTCTTAGAAAACCAAGTGTTCATACGAATATAAAAATACTACCAAATGATTTATATAAATTTTTTAAAATTATTGATGATATTGAAGACAACGATACTATTATTTGCTCAAATCAAAAATTATTAGACGATATATATCCTATTAACTTTAATTTTAATACTAAGACTTATAATATTGATAACTTAATAGAGCACTCTATTTTTGAAACGACTTTTAGTTATAAAGAAAAATACTATTCTAAACTTAAAATTTCAAGTCTTTATTTAACTGAATTTTTAGATGTATATAATTATTTAGCTTACGACGCTGATTTAAATAAATTAAAAAACTTTCATAATTTAAAACCAATTTTTGTTGATAAATTAATTAATCATACTGATTTTGGGAAAACTGATAAGTTTTTAATTGCTCAAGATAATGAAGAATTAGTATTGAAAGAAGTTGATTATTTAAACAATAAATATAATTATGCAAAAATACTTTATATAACGACAAAAGATATTGATGATAATAAAAATATTGATTATATTTTTATAAATTCACTAAATGAATTAAAAGATTATCTAAAAAAAGTTCAATTTAATGCTGTTTATTTTATTGGTGTTAATTATGAGGAACTTTATGACCAAGTATTAAAACAACTTAATGAACCTTCATTAATATAATTTTAATAAATCATACCAAACGAACTAATTACTTTTCCTACAATAATTACATCATTTTTATTTAATACTTGAATAGGATAATCTTTATTATCTGAAATTACGTCAAGCTTTCCATCAGCTCTTCTTTGTATTCTTTTTACAAAAAGACCATGATTTGTAGTAAAGGCATAAATACCATCTCTTGAAACATCATTTCTAGTTTTATCAATAAATATAATATTATCACTATTTAATGTAGGTTCCATTGAATCACCAACTACATTAATTGCATCAATATTTTTTAAATTCTCTTTTCCTCCAAGCATATTGATAAAATAAGGTGGTACCTCCATGCTTTCTGAACTATCATTACTATCATAGGCACCACCTCCAGCACTAACACTAACTTCAGGATAATATCTAATCCAATACTTATCCGTAGAATCGACTAATGAACCTGGATTTTGATTATATAGTAACCAGTTAATTGATATCTTTTTTTTAGCACAAAAATCTAAAATACTTGCAAATGGTATTTTCCCTCTATTCTTCATAGTTGCAAAATTAACTTGACTTAAATCCAATGCACCGGCAACATCTTTGTCAAAAACTTTACCATTTTTTCCATCTTGACTTAATATATCTTTAAGTTTCTCTATAATTTCACTTACTATTAACATTATAAATCCTTTTTTTAGATTATATTACAAAATGCAATATTTTTCAAGTATTTTTATATTTTTTTATAGAATTTGATATCTAATAACTTAAAAGGATACTAAATGGAAGCAAAAATTGAATTAGCAACTAATAATGTAATTAAAATATTGGAAAAAATTGATAATTTTTTATTAAACTTGGGCAAAAAAATTTTATAAATAATTACTAAAAAGCTAAATTACAAAATTTATAAAGATATAAGATAAAAATAAATTTTAATAAAGCATAATTTCAATAAAATCATACTACAAATTACACGATGGTAACCACAGGGAGTAATATGGAAACAAATTTGATTATTGAAGCTGCTAAATTTATGGCATTAGGAATGGGAATAGTATTTGTATTTCTAGTTATAATGATTAATGCATTAAAACTACAAGCTAAACTTATTAGTAAATATTTTCCTCAAAAGAAAATAGAAGCTAAAAAAGTTCCAGTAAGTACTTCAAATAACACTAAGAAAATGGCTGCAATTGTAGCTGCTGTACAACATCATAAAAATCTAAAAGGTTAATTGAAAATGGCTAAAAAATACATCGATGTCATGGACACTACTTTTAGAGATGGATTTCAATCTGTCTTTGGAGGAAGAGTTTTAATGGATGATTTCTTTCCAGCTGTAGAAGCTGCGAAAGATGCGGGGATAACACACTTTGAGTTTGGTGGAGGAGCGAGATTTCAATCTTTATTCTTTTACTTACAGGAAAATGCTTTTGATATGATGGACAGATTTAGAGAAATCGTTGGTCCAGAAGCAAACCTACAAACACTTGCAAGAGGTATTAATACTGTTATGCTCGATACAGGTTCTAGAGAACTTGTAGAAATGCATGCTAAAATGTTTGCAAAACACGGTGTTACTACTATTAGAAACTTTGATGCTTTAAATGATGTTCAAAATTTAGAATATTCAGCTGAATGTATTAAAAAATATGGTTTAAATCATGAAGTTGTAGTAACTTTAATGGATTTACCTCCAGGTTGCGAGGGGGCACATGATGTTCCATTTTATGAAAAAACTTTAAGAAAAATTCTTGATAGTGGAGTTCCACACGATTCAATTTGTTTTAAAGATGCCTCAGGAACATCTTCTCCACAAAAAATATTTGATACAATTAAAATGGCTAGAAAGTTAGTTGGAGAAGATACTCATATTAGATTACATACACATGAAACAGCTGGTGTATCAATTGCTTGTTACTTAGCTGCATTAGATGCAGGTGCTGATGGTATTGACTTAGCAGCATCTCCCGTATCTGGCGGAACTTCTCAACCAGATATTCTTACTATGATGCATGCAGTGAAAGGTATGAAGTATGATCTTGGTGGACTAGAAATTGAAAAAGTTTTAAAATATCAAGAAGTTTTAAAACATCAATTAAAAGATTATTTCATACCACCAGAAGCTACACAAGTATCTCCATTAATTCCTTTCTCACCAATGCCAGGTGGAGCATTAACTGCTAATACTCAGATGATGAGAGATAATGGAACTTTAGATAAGTTTCCTGAAGTTATTAAAGCTATGAGAGAAGTTGTTGAAAAAGGTGGATATGGTACTTCAGTAACTCCTGTATCTCAATTTTATTGGCAGCAAGCTTACGCAAATGTTATGTTTGGTCCTTGGAAACAAATTGCTCCAGGTTACGGTAAAATGGTACTTGGTTATTTTGGTAAAACACCAGTTGAACCAGATGAAAAAATTGTTTCATTAGCTTCTACAAAATTAAAACTAGAACCAACAAAAGAAAACCCATTAGACATTTCAGATAGAGATGAAAAGAAAACTATGTCTTATTGGAAAAATAGGTTAAATGAAGAAAATATTGAAACTTCAGAAGAAAATATATTTATTGCGGCTGCTTGTGATGAAAAAGGTATTGCTTTCTTAAAAGGTAATGGCCCTTTAAATGTTAGAAAATCAAATGATTCAACTTGTGAAAACGACAAAGAATGTAACTTAGGAGAAGATAAAGGTATGAGTAATGCAACAGGAAACTACACAGTAGTTGTAGATGGACAAAAATTTAATGTAACTGTAGCTGAAGGTAACGCTGATATTCAAGTAACACCTGCAACAGAAGCTGCACCAAAGGCTACTGCATCTGCTGGAGGAACTGAAGTTGGTGCAACTGTAAGTGGTAATGTTTGGAAAATGATAATAAAAGTTGGTGATAAAGTTGAAAAAGGTGATGTAATCGCAATTTTAGAAGCAATGAAAATGGAAATTGACGTTGAAGCTCCTTGTTCTGGTACAGTAACAGCAATTTTAGCTAATACAAGTGACGCAGTAGAAGAAGGTCAAGCTATTGCTACTATTAGCTAGAAGTTATAATTTAAAAATTCGGAGAATAATTAATGAATAAAAAATTAATGGCATCTATGCTAATTATATTTTTTGCAATTTTCAGTTTAAATGCTTTTGCTTCTACTAGTACAGAACAAGCAGTTAAAACTGAAAAAAAAGAATATGAATCTAAAACTTTAGGTGAATTATTAAATTCATTCTATAAAACGACTGGTATTTACGCATTTACTAATCCAAGAGATGGAGTGATGACTGTTGAAGCTCATGCAGAAGATGCTAGACCTATGACACATTTTGAGCAAACATGGGGAAGATTAATTATGTTTATAATTTGTCTTGTTTTATTTTATCTAGCTATTGCAAAAGGTTTTGAGCCTTTACTCCTATTACCAATAGCATTTGGTGGAGTATTAGCTAATATCCCACTAGCTGGAATTGGTGGAGAAACAGGAATGCTTGGTATTATTTATAATATGGGTATTGCAAATGGTTTCTTCCCACTTCTTATTTTTATGGGTGTTGGAGCAATGACTGATTTTACTCCATTATTAGCTAACCCTAAATCAGCAATTCTTGGAGCAGCTGCACAATTTGGAATATTTGGTTCATTAGTTGGAGCAGTTGCAATAGGATTTGATTTACAATCAGCTTCTGCTATTTCAATTATTGGTGGAGCGGATGGTCCAACATCTATCTTTATTGCAAATAGACTTGCTCCTGAATTATTAGGTGCGATTGCAGTTGCTGCATATTCATATATGGCGCTTGTACCAGTAATTCAACCTCCAATTATGAAAGCATTGACTACTGAAGCAGAGAGAAAAATTAAAATGCCAAAACTAAGAAAAGTTAATAAATTAGAGAACTTACTATTACCAATAGTAATTCTATTTTTAGCAATTCTGTTTTTACCTGAATCAACTCCACTAATTGGGGCATTTGCTTTAGGAAATTTCTTTAAGCAATCAGGTGCAGTAGAAAGACTTTCTGATACAATGCAAAATTCATTAATAAATATAGTAACTATATTCTTAGGATTAGGTGTTGGTTCAAAACTAGCAGCTGACAAGTTTTTAGTATTAGAAACTTTAGGAATTATGGTTATTGGATTATTAGCATTTTCTGCAGGAACTGCAGCAGGTGTTATTATGGCAAAAATTATGAATAAATTTGCATCTGAAGATAGCAAAATTAACCCACTTATTGGTGCAGCTGGAGTATCAGCTGTTCCAATGGCAGCAAGAGTTGTTAGTAAAGTGGGACAAGAGTATGACAAATCTAATGTATTATTAATGCATGCGATGGGTCCAAATGTTGCTGGAGTAATTGGTTCTGCCGTTGCTGCTGGTGTACTTTTATCAATATTTTAATTAAATTAGGGAAAATAAACGAATGTCTGAAATTAAAGACTCACTTGGCCTAGAAAACGTAGGTACTGTGTATAGAAATCTAGAAGTAGATACATTGATTCAACATGCAGTTGAAAATGAAGGTGCTAAAATATCTTCAACTGGTGCATTAATGATAGATACTGGTATTTTTACTGGTAGAAGCCCAAAAGATAAGTTTTTTGTTAATCAAGATCCATCAAATAAGTATATTGCATGGGGAGATATTAATAGAAAAGTTTCAAAAGATGTTTATGAAGACCTATATGTAACTTCAAAAAAACAATTAAGTAATAAAGACTTATATGTTACTGATGTATATTGTGGTGCATCGTTAGATAGTAGAAAATCAGTTAGATTTATTACTGAAGTTGCATGGCAAGCTAACTTTATCCAAAATATGTTTATTGTGCCTGATAAAAAAGATTTAGAAGACTTTAAACCAGATTTTACAATCTATAATGCTTGTAAAACTGTAGATATGGCTTATGCTAGTCATAAATTACATTCTGAAGTTTATGTAGTATTTAATGTAGAAGAAAATACAGCTCTTATTGGTGGTACTTGGTATGCTGGTGAGATGAAAAAAGGTGTTTTTTCTATGATGAACTATTGGTTACCTTTAGAAGGTAAACTTTCTATGCATTGCTCTGCTAATATTGGAAAAGACGGTGATACTGCTCTTTTCTTTGGACTTTCTGGAACTGGTAAAACTACATTATCAACTGATCCAAATAGATCTTTAATTGGAGATGATGAACATGGTTGGGATGATACTGGAATATTTAACTTTGAAGGTGGATGTTATGCTAAGGTTATTAACTTAGATAGTGAGTCAGAACCTGAAATATTTGGTGCTATAAAAAAAGGTGCTATTTTAGAAAATGTAGTTTCTGATGAAAACGGTGTAGTTGATTACAAAGATAATTCTAAAACTGAAAATACAAGAGTTTCGTATCCTATTGAACATATTGAAAACCATACACCTGATTTAAAAGGTTCTCATCCAAGTAATATCATATTCTTATGTGCAGATGCATTTGGAGTATTACCTCCTGTTGCAAAATTATCAAAAAAACAAGCAATGTATTACTTTTTAAGTGGATATACTGCAAAAGTTGCAGGTACAGAAAGAGGTATTACTGAACCAGTAGCTACTTTTTCTTCTTGTTTTGGAGAAGCATTTTTACCTTTAAATCCAACAGTTTACGCGTCATTATTAGGTGAAAAAATTGACAAACATAATGTTAATGTATACTTAGTAAATACTGGTTGGACGGGAGGTCCTTATGGAGTTGGTTCTAGAATGAGTATTAAAAACACTAGAGCTTGTATAAATGGTATTTTAGATGGTTCTATAAATAACTCTAACTTTGAAACATTGCCTATTTTTAATTTACAAATCCCAAAAACACTTCAAGGTGTTGATACAAAAGTTTTAAATCCAAGAAATACATGGGAAGATAAAGACTCTTACGATGAAACTTCAGAAAAACTAGCTGGTATGTATATAAATAACTTTAAAAAGTATTTAACCTTAGAAAGTGATTACGATTTTACAGCCGCAGGTCCAAAATTATAATATAAAATAAGTATATAATAAAAAAGGGGTGAATATTAATTCACCCCTTTTTTTATATAAGAATTATATTATTTAAATATATATAATCTTATCTAGCACTCAATTTGAATTTCTTCTAAAATTTCTAAACCAAATCCATTTAAACCAACAAAAGAGTGTTTTCCTCCACTTGTCATTAGTTTTATTTTTTTAATATCCAATGAATTTAATATTTGAGCACCAATACCGTAATCTCGTTGAGACTCTTTATGAGACATTTCTTCATTTAAAAATATTAATATCCCACCTTTTGCTTGTAAAAAATTAATTGTTTTTAACATTGAATGTAGCTTTTCATCATTTAAAAACAACTTTATATCTGGAATTACAGTATGAAACTTCACATGAGTAGTCTCAGTATGATTTCCAAATTGAATAGATGTATGAACATGACCTAAGTGATCTTTAAACTCTTTTTTAATAACCTCATTATTAAAAAAAGTACAATTATTCATTGATATTTCTTCTACTAATGTTTCATGAGATAATCTATATTCAACTAAATCAGAAATATATACTTGTTTTAAATTATGTTCTTTTGCAAATATATCTAAGTCATCACGTCTAGCCATTGTTCCATCTTCTTTCATAATTTCACAAATAACTGCTTCACCATTTAATCCCGCAAGCTTACAAAGATCAACACTTCCTTCTGTATGCCCTGTTCTTATTAAAACACCTCCATCTTTTGCTATTAAAGGAAATATATGTCCTGGTCTTACTAATTCTTGAGGATTAGAGATAGGATTTGCTAATATTTTAATTGTATCATCTCTTTCCCCTGCACTAATACCTGTAGCAGCATCAGAGGCATCTACCGAAACAGTAAATGCAGTTTCATAAGAAGAAGTATTAGATGCTACCATAGGATTTAACTCCAGTTTATCTGCAGTTTTTTTCGTAACTGACACGCAAATAAGACCTTTTGCATGAGTAGCCATAAAATTAACTTTAGCAGGGGTACTTAAAGGAGCTGCATAAACTAAATCTCCTTCATTTTCTCTATCTTCATCATCTAGCATAATTATCATATTACCTTTTTGAATCTCTTCAATTGCTTCTTTTACACGTTGTATTGCATTCATTTTTCTACTTTTTAATAATTTTTTTTATTTATTGTATTATATCAAAAATTTCAAAATTTTTTCTAAAAACTCTTGACAATATACATTTTTTTGACTATAATTTCGTCACTTAAAAGGTTGGGGTATCGCCAAGCGGTAAGGCAACGGCTTTTGGTGCCGTCATTCGAAGGTTCGAATCCTTCTACCCCATCCACTTTTAGGAAATGAAAGAACGCGGAATAGAGCAGTCCGGTAGCTCGTCGGGCTCATAACCCGAAGGTCGTAGGTTCAAATCCTGCTTCCGCAACCAAAAGTATGATGTTATATATGTCAAGGTAGCTCAGCTGGCTAGAGCGCTGGTCTCATAAGCCGGAGGTCGAGAGTTCAAGTCTCTCTCTTGACACCATACTTAGATCAAATCGTGATCGAAACTCAAAAGTACTTTTTTACTAAGTTATATTAATATTATTTAGTAACAAAGCATTTTTTTATGCTGGTGTAGCTCAGTTGGCTAGAGCAGCTGATTTGTAATCAGCAGGTCGGGGGTTCAACTCCCTTCACCAGCTCCATTTTTACTAAATAAAAATGAAATAGAACTCACTTCTTTAATATAATTGAATTTTCTTTTTACAAATAACTAATATATTATCAGTTCTATTTCTTTTTTATTAATTATCAAATAATCTAAATTCATTATAATCCTATATTCGATATTATATATAAAATAATAGTAGAAAATGCTATGAAAAAATATTTATTTATTATATTAATAATTACTACATATGCAAATGCACTTACTTGGTCTCAATTAAAAAGTTGGGGTAATAAAGATATTAAACCTGATGTAAAATATAATATTGAAACAGAAGGATATAACGTACGGGTATATGAATTTACACCAATAAGTGATCCAGGAAGTACTTGTATAATGACATTTACAAATGAAAAAATGGGTATGTTTTATTTTAATAAATCTAAAGATGCTATAAAAAAAGATAAGTAAAAAATTTATACTTATCTTTTAATTTGTTCTATTAATAAAAATATTCTTACTTGAATTATAAGCTTTAGCACTAGTATCTTTTGTTACTTCCCACGCGTTACGTGAATCCTTCTTTAAGCCTTTCCAAGTTGCACATCCACTAAATACAAATAGTGATAAAACCAAAGATAATAATATTGTTTTCATAAATAATCCTAATAAATAAAATAAACTCTTATTATATTACTAAATTAAATATATGATTTACTTTAAAAAGAGTATATCTTTAAAAGATATATAAAGTAAAACGAATACCCTACTTTTAAACAAAAACTAATTCATTAAACACAAAAAACATTATGTATTTAATTAGAAGAGTTTTAGATTATATCAAGGAATTAGCAAACTCAACAAATCCAAAACCTCCGTTATTATGGGTAATATATTTTGGCTTATGAGTAAGGCTATCTAATACTTTTGTAATATTCGCCACTCCAGCTGTTTCTTCAAAAGCTTCAAACATTGGTTCATCATTACAAGAGTCCCCAATAAATGAACATTTTTCTTTTTTAATATCATATTTTTTAAACCAAGAAAGTGAAGTTGTTACTTTGTTATAGTCACCAAACCAAGCATTAATATGGATTGAACTAACAGAAACATTTAAGCCTTTTTCTTTTAACCAATTAGATGCTTTAATAACAATATCTTTATCAATTTTTACTTCTTGATTGATATCAAATGCTATATCTAATAATTGATATTCTTTAATTAAATTTCCTTTTTCGTCTAAGAATAGCCAAAAAGCACCATTTTCTCCAATAATGCAATCTATTGGCCAAGTTCTTATAATACAGTCGCACCAACCAGCGCAAGCGCCAGTTACTACTACTATTTTCTTTCCATTTTTTTTAAGTGAACCTAATGAAATATATATCTCTTGGTGCATTTTGCCTTCCCATGTTAAAGTATCATCAAGATCACTAAGTACAACTCCAATTCCTCCAGCACTAACTAAACCAAGAACTGCAGATTCTCTAACATTTATATCCCATCTAAATAGTAAAATACTAAAAAATGCTGGCATTACTTCTGGCCAGTAAGCTTTCATTAGAATGGTTATTTTAGGTGCACCTGTTGTTTTTAATGCTTCAACAGATCCCATATTTAACTCGTCCAATGCTTCACCTAAAAGTTTTCCTATAAAACCTATAGATCTAAAAGCAATAGCAATAACTCCTGATATAACATCTGATCCAAAAATAGAAACAAAAAGTAAAGCCCAAACTAAAGAGTTAACTGTACGTGACGAAACTAGAAAAAATCTTGCTATCCAATGTACCCAAGTATAAGAAACAATAGTAGATGCACTCATTAAAGCTTAAAGGTAAAGCTAATACCAAAGCTACTAAAGTACCAAGTGTTGCAATATTTAATGTTTCTATTATTGCACCATGTACAGACATAGGATAATATTAAAATTCTATAGGCCACATTCTAGAAAATAAATCCATAACTTGCGTTGGAGCATCATAGAAAAATTTTGGAATTACCTCCACTGTTCGTATTAAGAAAAAGAAAGATAATAAAAAACATACATAGACTACATAACGATATAAACGTTGTTTTAAAGTGAATCTTTCCCAATGATAATCTATTTGATTCATGTGAAAACCTTCTTATTAAAATAGATATAAATTCCCATATAAGTATAACTAATACGGTTGTAATTAAAATTGCTGCAACAAAATCGTAGTCAAAACGTTGAAATGCAGAAAATAAAGTACCACCAAGTCCACCAGCTCCAACAATACCAATCATTGTAGAGTTTCTTAAATTAGAATCACATTGATATGTTGCAAAACCTATAAATCTAGAAAAAACCTGTGGTAAAACAGCAAACAAAATAATACTTGAAAAACTAGCACCTGTTGCTTTTATGGCTTCAACTTGTTTTAGAGATATTTCTTCAATAGCCTCTGCAAAAAGTTTAGCAATAAAGCCAACAGAAGCAGTAATTAGAGTTAATATTCCTACTAATGGTCCAAATCCAACACTTTTTACGAATAATATCGCATAGGTCCTGTAGAAAATCCAGCAATATGTAAACGTCCTGAACGTAAAGATTCAACTTCAGCAGCATTTGAATGCACTGTATAATAAATAACTCTCTTACCTGTAGCTTTTGATAAATATGCTTGAAAATCAGCAAAAACATCTTTATAAACAGCTGGATCTTCAACTGGTGTATAAGTAAATACTAGTGTACTTGGATCTTTATAGTTAGCTGTATCTTTAGGAGCATCTGAAACCATATCATGAT
>JAAETO010000141.1 GCA_024228275.1 Arcobacter sp. | reverse complement strand
ATACAAATCTCTTCTGTACCATTCCAAGCGATTGCACATTCATCTCCTGTTAATTCATCTGTAAAAAATCTTAATACTTGCATAACCTTTATTTTTTGTTCGTAACTCATTTACGGGGTAAATATACGAAAGATATCTCAGGTATCCAAATATTTTACGCGAGATATTCAAATACACTTCTACGTGAAGTTTTATAACGTTCTTTTTCTAATTGTAGTTGAAGTGAATATAAATTACATAACATTTTTAAACCACCAGGTGTATTTTCTTCAATATCAGCTGCTAATTCCCCATCCATATTACTAAAAATATACCTCAAATGATCTACTGAACCCATCATATGTCTAATTTATTACTTACTTTTTTCCAATAACCCACAGTCATTTCATTATGCATACCCCTAGGTCCTCCATTCCAACATCTAGCTATTTCTTCAGCTGTATTTAAATTATAGTGTTTACAATAAATTTGAAACATTTGTACTGATTTATGCCTCATCCATCTATCATCATATGAAAACCTTAATAATGAATTTTGTTTACGTAGTATTCTATTAACATCATTAACCATACACTTTCTAATTTGCAAACATCCAACTGCATCTTCACTAGCATTATAAGCTGAGTCGTCATAACTTGACTCAACAAACATAATAGCTGATAGTAAATGAGTTGTATTATTTTTATGATTATAATCATATATTTCGTATTCCCATTGTAGTGTGTCTATTTCATGTTTTAAACTGTCTATAATTAAATCCTTACTATCTAATCGATGCTGTAGTTGATTTACTTTAGATGTTTCATTCATAAACATAAATAAAACCATTATTAATAATATAACTGGTACTGTTGTTCTATAATCCATAATTAAAAATTAGTTAAAAAATCTCCTTTAATATGTTTAGATTTTAATTTTTCAGCTTTTTCATCATTTTTTAAAATCTTAGTAGCTAACTTTTCAAGATGTTTTTCTTTTTGTTTATCATAATCCTTAACAATCTTGTTATGTTTTTTATTTTTTAAGCTTTTATATTTTTTCATTATATTCTTGATATATAATCTTCTTCATCATTATTATTACCTAAACCTAATTTTTCTAATTGTTGAAGTTGATAATCATCTAATTCCCACTCAACATTTCCTTGATTTACTGGTTTATGATCTTCAATTCCTTTAATTTGTTTATCAGTAAAAATATCACCTACTGTAAGGAAATAATGATTATAACATAATAATTCTATATTTTCTTTTCTATAATTCTTTTTATTTCCATCTTTAAAATTTAATAATAAAGGCATCTTATAATCAGATACTCTACGTTCATTAAATCCACAAACAGCACATTCTTCTAATAAATGTCCTTCTGTTATTAATCTATATTTAATTTTATCTGGTGAAAACGATGAGGCATCAACTCTACCTTCAATAATATCTACTAATGCAGGTTCTTTGCCGTTATTTCTTAAAAACTTAGGGATCCCTTTACCGGATTGATTTTTATGTTGTT
>JAAETO010000140.1 GCA_024228275.1 Arcobacter sp. | reverse complement strand
AGCACTTAAAATAAAAAGTTCGTTTCCTGGTGTTTGCTTATTTTTTACTTTTTCGAAATAATTACTGACAATATCTTTTGTAATATCAAAATTTATATGTTTTAAGTAATTCTCTCCTAAATCTTTTTATGGATTTAATAAAATTCAAATTATTGATGGTAAATCACTCAGTAGAAAAGTTGAAAAAGAAGCTATATACTTAAAAGGTTTTGATTGTTCCTATGCACTAGATAGTAATGCTGCTTCTTTTTTTGAAAGATATTGTAAGAAAAATGATGATAGATATAAAGCTTTGTATACTGAAGTAATTACTGATGGAAATAATATTGATATAGCACCTTATATTTTTGAGATTGTAATGCATGGACTTAGAGATTTTGGTATTAATTTTAAATTAAATAAAAAAAATAGAAATGAGATACAATCAGCTTTTTTCCAAAATCTTTCAACTTTACATAAAGAAGGATTATTTCAAGAAAAACAAGAAGAAATATTTATTAACAATATTATAAAAAGAACTAACCCTCTTATAAAATATTATGGAATGATAGGTTATACAGCCCATATATTTTTATTAATAATGTTAGAAGCGAAATATAAATTTTGGGATTCTCCTAATAAAATTAAAAATCATGTTTATAGTAAGATGCGAAAATTAAACTTACCAATAGATGATTATCTTTATTATTAGGTATTAATACTGATTTCTTATCTATATCTGCTATTATATTATGCTCTATATACTCTTTTGTTACAGCATACATATATATTCTTATTAATCAACGATAAAAGTCTATGAGCTGACTCTACTACTCCCCTATTCTACATTCTCTACAATGCAGTAATGATATCTACTCTTTTTATATCTTTTATTGAAACTGCACCAAGCCAATCTGTAAAATTTTTAACAATCCTTTTATTTTGTGTTATTGTAGCTTCACTTGAACTTTTCTTTCTAAGTTCTATCCACTCATCTACAACATCTTGTAAAGTAAGAGATTAAGAAGCTTTTTTTAATCCAATTTCAGGGTATATACTAAATGATATACTAAGATTCTTCCCACCATATCTAAAATCATATCTCCAAGATTTAGTTCCATTAGGTTTAATAAGTAACCATAAACCCTTTCCATCAGGTTTTTTATACATTTTTGATTGTGGTTTATAGCTTTTTACTTCTGTTGTAGTTAAAGGTTTTGATATTTTTGTCATTTTTCAGGTACTCACTTTTAGGTAGCTCTTTCAATACCTGAAAAAACTTGACTTAGCCTGATTTTATATGATTTAATTTGAAGTTTAGAAATCAAATTAAGCCTTAGAATATGGGCTTATTTGATTAGTTTGTTAGTCTTTTGGAAGTAATTTAACAGGAACAATTTGGAATTCTTCCATATTCCATACTCCATTAACTACATAAGGTTCATTTTCTAGCCATTCATTGATTTCGTCATCATTATCAAAATCTACATATAACGTTGATCCAACCATTTTATCTTCTTCTATAAGTGCCCCGGCATTTATAATTTTGCCTTTTGCCATTAAATCTTTTGCACCTGATAAATGATCTTCTCT
>JAAETO010000139.1 GCA_024228275.1 Arcobacter sp. | reverse complement strand
TAAAAGAGGCAATAACTTTAGATTTACTTGATGAAAAAGAGATCTATTTTAAAACAGAAGTTGAGGTTTTAAAGACATATACACAATTAAGAGAGTATGAAGTTTCAGAAGAACTCATAGGTGAATATGTGAAAACGAGTCAAAAGTTAGCACTTTTAGAAAGAGAACTTAGTTCAAAAGTTTTAGAAAAAAATGGTGTTTTACCAGAGATTTTGATATTAGATATTTTAAACTCTTTTAAACCTTATATTTTTAATAGACATACTATTACAGAATTTCAAAAGGATTAATAATGCAAACTATCGACTTTCATTCACACTTATTGAATCCAAATGTATCTTTTTCAAGAGTTTATGACAAGGCAGCTATATCACTATTTGCTAAGAAACTAGGAGTAAATAAAGATGATTTAATTAATAGAAAATATGACGCCTTTGTAGAAGCATATATAAATAATATAAAAACATCTAAATATGTTAAAAAATCAGTTGTACTTCCTGTTGATGCTAAAATTGATTCAAGAGGAAAAGAGATATCAAGAGATAAAACAGTATGCTCTTCAAATGACGACGTATTAAGAGAATACGAAAAGTATCCTAATGAAATAATTCCTTTCTTTTCAATAAATCCAAATAGAAAAGATGCATTAGATTTAATTGATAAATATGCCTCATATGGTTTTAAAGGTGCAAAATTTTTACAAAATTATTGGGATATTGATATAAATGATAAAAAATATATTCCGTATTTTGAAAAAATCAAAGAGTATGATTTACCAATTATTATTCATACTGGTGGTGAACATGCCATAGAATCAAATCCAATTTATGAAAAAGTAGAAGTAGCAAATAGTGCTATAGATGTTGGTTGTAAAGTCGTACTCGCACATTTTGGAGTTAATATGATTATGGAACACAGATTAAGCAGCTTACATAATAATTTTTCTTTTGATAATTCAAAATTTGGTGAAGATTATTTTAAAACAATAGAGTATTTAGAAAATAATGAAAATGTATATGCTGATTTATCAGCAATAATTGCTCTTTTTAGAACTAAAATTGTTGAAGATTTAGCAAGCAATCAAAAACATATTCATGATAAATTACTTTTTGGTACGGATTATCCTGTGCCTTTTTCTATTCTATTCTCATATAATTCTTTAGGTTTGAAAAAAAGACTAGATTTAGAAAAAATAGTAAATCCACTTGATAGATATATAGAGTTTTTTAATATGTACTTTAATGAAAACTCTACAATATATACAAATTGGGAAAAATTAATAAAGGATAAATAATGACAAAATTAAAAGAAAACCTAAGCAATATAGTTTTAATAAAATTTGCATTTTTATTTGTAGTATTCTCTAATGCTATGGTTGATGTATCTCATAAAGTACTATTACAAAATATAGCCTTTAAAGTTTTTGATGGAAGTG
>JAAETO010000138.1 GCA_024228275.1 Arcobacter sp. | reverse complement strand
TCAACTTTAACCATGTGGTATTTACCACTGTGTTTTAAAAAGTATCTATGATTATCATATAGCTCATCTCTTTCTCTTTCTTTTTCCCAGTGAAATACATATTCTAATCCTTTAACTGGAGAATTTGTAGCAGATAAACCTACATTGTTTTCAGTACCATCATAGTATTGTTTACCCTTTACTTCATAATCATATCTAGCTAATTTACGTATACCAAATCCATATCTATAATCAAAGTCATGATAAACTGTACCATCTACTACAACTGGTATATCATATAATCCACCATCTGGATTAGTTCTTACAAAGTAATCTTTAGTTTCTTCTTTAGGATTTTGCATATCACCAGCAACATATATAGTACTGTATTTAAATAATTCTTTATAAACATCTTTAAAGAATTTTCCTTTTTCTTTTTCTTGTCCACTTACATTAAATGTAATAAGCAAACAAATAGTTAGTAATATTTGTCTCATTATTATTATTTTTTTATTTTTTTTGCGACATCAGATACTTTATCAAATTTTTCTTTGTCAAGAAATCTTTGATACCCTAAATCCCCTCTTCTTTGTCCTTTCGGTTTCTTTGTTAATTTATTTTTAATTGAATTATAAGCAAAGGTACCTAATGTAGTCAAACCAGCCGCAATCGCAGCTGCTCCAGCCGCTGCTTTATTACGCCCTGGTATATTAACAGAACTACCGGTGTATTTAGGAATATCCTTTTCTATCCTTAATTCTTCCCAATCTTTTATTTTACCATCGTTTTGGTTAAGTGGACTTTTTGCCAAAAATGGACTTGAAAATTTACTACTCATTATTTATATTTTTTAAACATTAATTTATACATTAATTTATTCCACGCTTCTTGTATTTTATCAATACATTTTGTTATTAATTTTTTCATTACTTTTTCTTTTTAGTTTTAACATAATAAACTACAGTTCC
>JAAETO010000137.1 GCA_024228275.1 Arcobacter sp. | reverse complement strand
TCCTATTTTTGCTATAAAACAAGTAAAAAGAAAATTTGAAACTACATATAAAGATTTAGAAATAGTTGAGTGTCAAGAAGCAGGACACTACCCAATGCTAGAGTGTCCAGTATATTTTGCTTCTAAACTTGAAGAGTTTTGTAAATAATTTATCTTAGTTTATAGTATATTCATTAAAGATGATTTTATCTTCATCTTTTGTGATTATAATATACTTATTCCCTTCTTTTCGAATATTTAATGCAGTTCCAGCATATGTTTTACTATCTTGTTTTATAAAGTTATTGTCATATACTTCTAATTTAGTCTCGCCATATAAGGTGTAAATATAAGCAAACTCGCTATTTGTCCAGACTACAGATTCTATATATGACCAGATTACAGCTTCTATATTAGTTGGAAAAGAAGTATTATAAGTTAAATCACTTGCATTATACATAACTCCTGAACCTAATAATATTTTTGTAGAATCTGGCGATATGAAGATGGAACCATAATTGTCGTAATCATTATGGGAAGGAGACCCAGTATCTATAGAACCATTAATTTGATCAATTATTTGATACCTAACATCATCATAACTATAATAATACACTCTGTTATTTACATTATCCCAAGCATAATATGTTGAATATCCAACCAACCAATCTTCAATATCTACTACTTGTCCATTTTTATTAATTGTATAATGAGTACTCGATTCTTTAGCTAAAATATAATTACCTGCTATTGATAAACCATTAACCGATCTAGCTAGAGTCACAAGCTTTTCTTCTTTTTTTGAAGTTTGATTAAAATCTATTTTTTTAATACTTTCATTAGCGTATCCTAAATATAAAGTATTAACATCTAAAGAATAAGTAGAACTTTTTAATTCTATATTTGCTAGTTCTAAAGAGTCTTTTATTTTTACTACATCTATAAACTCTTTACTTGAATAATCATATCTTAATACTTCATTGTTAGTTTTATCTATAAAAATATAAGTATTATTATTAATATATATATCTTTATTTGTAATATCTTTTAAAAGACATTCATAACATTTAGAATCATCTATACTATTATCAATTACTTTCTCTTCTATTGGCTTACTTGTATCATATTTATTGAAACTTAGACCTGTTTGCTTTGACGTTATAATAATATAATCATTTCCTTCTTTTCTAATACTTAAAGCCTTACCATCATAATATTTAGTATCTTTTATTTTAAAGTTATTATCATATACTTTTAAAACTGTTTTATCATCTAAAGTATAAATATAAGCAAACTCGCTATTCGTCCAAACTACAGCTTCTATATCTGTTGGAAAAGAAGAGATATAAGTTAAGTCACTTGAATTGAACATATTACCTGAACCTAATAGTACTTTTGTAGAATCTGGAGATATGAAGATTGGTCCTTTTATTTCATACTCGCCAGAATAAGGTGTTTCATAACTATTTTTTTTATCTATAGATCCATTATTTTGTTCAATTATCTCATAATGTAAGTCACTGGGACTTCCCTTACTCAAAAAATATACTCTATTATTTATATTATCCCAGGTATAATATGGTGAATAGTAATTCGAATCTTTTCTATCCACTACTTGTCCATCTTTACTTATTGTATAATGAGATTTC
>JAAETO010000136.1 GCA_024228275.1 Arcobacter sp. | reverse complement strand
AGGCATTAAATGTATATGGTCAATTTGGAGTTAAGTCAAGGGTACCAAACGAAGATGTAGAAATAGAATTTAGGGGGAAAGAATGGCACTAAGTTATGAAGAGGCAATTGAACAATTAAAAATAAAGAAATAAAAAGACTAACGTAATGGGTGCATTGGTTATACTTTTACCAATAATTATATATTATATTTTAGATGACATGATAAATAAGAACCTACAAGAAAATCTAAAATAATAAGTAAGAACCCTTGACGATAATTCTGTCATTTACAAACAATCTGCGTACTAATTTTTAAATATTTATAATTTCATTTTTTTTGATACTTTTGTGCCCCTTTTATTTTATAAAATAAAGATAAATATATTTAAAAAGGATCAAAATGGAAGAATTATTAAGAACTCCTCTTTATGACAAACAAAAAGAGCTTAACTCAAAAAATGTACCTTTTTGTGGTTGGGATATGCCAATACAATTTGATGGTATATTAGCTGAGCATGGTTATTGTAGAAATGATGTTGCATTATTTGATACTTCACATATGGGTGAATTCTTCTTTAAAGGCGATATTGTAAATAGTGGGATAAATAGTGCTACTTCTATAAATCTAGAAATTTTACCACTTGGAAAATGTAAATATGGTTTTTTATTAAATGAGCAAGGTGGTGTTATTGATGATTTGATCATCTATAGATTAGCTGATGATGAGCTTATGATAGTTGTAAATGCTTCAAGAGCAGCTATTGATTTTAAAACAATTACTTCAAGACTTAAAACTGGAAGCTTAGATGATAGATCTAAAGAGCTTGCAAAACTTGATGTTCAAGGGCCAAATTCTAAAAAAGTACTTCAAAAATATTTTGATTCAGAAGGTATTAATTTAGATGATATGGGCTTTTTCTCTTTTGTACAAACTAAAATTTTTGGTGAAGATTGTCTTTTAAGTAGAACAGGGTATACAGGGGAACTTGGATATGAATTATATATCAATGGTGAAACTTCTGTTAAAATCTGGGATGAGCTAATAAATGAAGGTGTAAAACCTGCTGGACTTGGTGCTAGAGATGCTTTAAGATTAGAGATGGGTTATTCTTTATATGGAAATGATTTAACAGAAGAGATAACACCACTTGAAGCAAATCTTGGAATGTTTGTTAACTTAAAAAGAGAATATGTAGGTATGCAAGCTTTAAAATCTAAAAAAGAAGAAGGTTTAAGTAGAATATTAATACCTTTTAAAACTACTTCTAGAAGAAGTGCTAGAAAAGATTTTGAAGTTTACCAAAATGACAAAAAAATAGGTTTTGTAACATCGGCTGCATTTTCACCAATTTTAAACAAAGGTATTGGTTTAGCTATGGTTGATTTGGGTTCTTTTAACGAAGATGAATCATTTGAGTTAAGAGATAAAAGAGGTGCAATTGAAGCTAATAAAGCTTCTTTACCTTTTATAACAAAATAAAACAAAAAAATTAAATTTAAATATGGAGAATAGTATGAGAAAATATAATGAAGAGCATGAGTGGGTTGAAGTTGAAGGAAATATTGGAACAGTAGGTATATCTTCATATGCAGTAGGTCAATTAGGTGATATTACATTTTTAGAACTACCTGAAATTGATGATGAAGCATCAAGTGGTGATAGCGTTGCATTTATTGAGTCTGTAAAAGCTGCATCTGATATATATACGCCAGTTTCTGGAACTATAACTGAAATCAATGAAACTTTATTAGATACTCCAGAAGTTTTAAATAAAGATGCTCATGCAAACTGGATTTATAAAATTGAGTTAAGTGATGAGGGTGAATTAGAGTCTTTAATGACTGAAGAAGCTTACGCAGAATTTGTAAGTACATTATAATAAGAGGTTAATGATGCCATATACTCCACATACAAAATCTGACATAAAAGAGATGTTAGATGTAATAGGATTAGAAAAAGAGTCAGAGCTTTTTGATTCTGTTCCTGATCATTTAAAAGTTTCACATTTAAATTTAGAAGATGGTTTAGATGAGTTTAGTACTTTTGCAAAGTTTAAAAAACTTGCTTCTAAAAATGTTACTGATAAAACAATATTTTTAGGTGGTGGTTATTATGACCATATCGTTCCAAGTGCTGTTGATGCACTATCTGGAAGATCAGAGTTTTATACTGCTTATACTCCATATCAAGCAGAAGCTTCTCAAGGAACCTTACAAGTTTTATATGAATATCAAAGTTTGATTTGTGAATTAACAGGTATGCAAGTGTCAAATGCTTCTATGTATGATGGTGCAACTGCATTAGCTGAATCAGCTTTAATGGCAGTTAGAATTTCAAGAAGAAATAAAATTTTAATTGACGCTGGAGTAAATCCAACTTATATTGAAGTAGTTAAAACTTATCTTTCATTTAGAGATATTGAAGTTGAAGTTATTGAGCTTGATAAAGATAAAGCAGATTTTTCTAAAGTTGAAGAAAAAATTGATAAAACTGTAGCTGCTTATTTATTTCAAAATCCTAATTTCTTAGGATCAGTTCAAGACTTTACAAATATTATTGAAAAACTTCATGAAAATAAAGCCTTAGCTGTAATGTCAGCATATCCTATATCTTTAGGAGTATTAAAAGATCCAGCTAGTTTAGGTGTTGATATTGTAAGTGCAGATGGTCAATGTTTAGGTAATTATCTTTCATTTGGTGGACCAACATTTGGAATGATTGCTACAAGGCAAGAGCATATTAGAAATCTTCCTGGAAGAATTATTGGAAGAACTGTTGATAAAGATGATAAAGAGATGTTCGTTTTAACTATGCAAGCAAGAGAACAACATATTAGAAGACAAAGAGCTACATCTAATATTTGTTCTAATCAAAACTTATTAGCTTTAAGAAGTACAATATTTTTATCACTTATTGGACGTGAAGGATTAAAAGATATGGCAAAAATTTGTCATAGTAAATCTGAGTATTTAAAAACACAACTTTCTGAAATTAAAAATGTAGAAATTTTTAATACGAATACAACTTTTAATGAATTTGTAATATCAACACCTTTAAGTGCAGATGATTTATTAAATAAATTAAGAGATGAAGGTTTTTATGCAGGTATAAACTTATCAAATTTATATGATGGCTTTGATAATAGTATTTTAATATCAGTAACAGAGAAAAGAACAAAAGAAGAGATGGATGAATTAGTAAAAGCTATTGGAGGTGCAGTATGAGTAATCCAATGACAATATTTGATAAATCGCAAGAAGGAAGAAAAGGTATTAATTTACCTCCTTTAGATGTGCCTGAAGTTTCTATACAAAGTTCACTATTAAGACAAGAAGATGCAAAGCTTCCAGAACTTTCTGAGTTTGATGTAGTAAGACACTACACAAATTTATCTAATAAGAATTTTGCAATAGATAAAAACTTTTATCCTTTAGGTTCTTGTACAATGAAGTACAATCCTAAAATAGCTGAAAGAGTTGCATCTTTAGAAGGATTTACTCAATTACATCCACATCTTATTACAAATAATATGAATGAAGATGTACAAGGTGCTTTAGAAGTTGTAGATATGCTAGAAGAACAACTTTGTGAAGTTACTGGAATGTCTGCTTTTACAACAACTCCACAAGCAGGTGCTCATGGTGAAATGCTTGGTGTTATGATGATTGAAAAATATCACGAAAGCAATGGAAATAAAAGAAAATATATTATTGTTCCAGATTCTTCACATGGTACAAATCCTGCAACAGCTTCTATGGTTGGATATGATGTTATTACTATTAAATCTGATGAAAACGGAGCTATGGACTTTGAAGCTTTTAAAGCAAAAATGAGTGAAGAAGTAGCTTGTGTTATGTTAACAGTTCCTAATACACTTGGAATTTATAATAAAAGAATTAAAGAAATTTGTGATTTAGCACACTCTTATGGAGCCATGATGTATTATGATGGAGCTAATATGAATGCAATTATGGGAGTTGCACGTCCAGGTGATATTGGTTTTGATGTTATTCATATCAATGTACATAAAACATTTGCAACACCACATGGTGGTGGAGGGCCAGGTTCTGGACCAGTTGGAGTAAATGAAAAATTAAAGCCATTCTTACCTGATTTAGGTGTTGAAAAAGTAGATGGTAAATATGAGTTTTCAAAAGGTGGAGTTGATACTATTGGTAAAATTTCTCCATTCTTTGGGAATTACGGGATATCTTTAAGAGCTATTGTTTATATGATGACTTTAGGTGGAAATGGTATGTATAATTCAAGCTCAAAAGCTGTTTTAAATGCTAACTATATAAGAGTAAGATTAAAAGATTATTTTGATGTTCCATTTGATAGTTTATGTATGCATGAATGTGTATTTTCTGCTAAAACATTAGCAAAAAATGGAGTTACAGCTATGGATATTGCAAAATATTTACTTGATTTTGGAATGCATGCACCAACAGTTTATTTCCCTTTGATTGTAAAAGAAGCGATTATGATAGAACCAACTGAAACAGAAAATAAAGAGACACTTGATATTTTTTGTGACAGAATGATTGAAGCTGTGAAATTAGCTAAAGAAGATCCAGAAGCATTTAAATCATATCCAAAAACTTTAGGTGTTTGTAGACCAGATGATACTAGAGCTATTAAAGAGCTAGACGTTTGTTCGTGCCACTAGTAGCTTAAAGGATAAATAATGACAATAAGAAGTAAACATCAAAGAAAGCCTGAATGGCTTAGAAAGAAAATTGAATTTAGTGCACAAAAACAGATGGACCAACTTTTAAATGATGTTGGTATTCATACTATTTGTCAAGAGGCTAAATGTCCTAATATTAGTGAATGTTTCGCAAAGAAAAATGCAACATTTTTAATTTTAGGTAATATTTGTACTAGAAGATGTACCTATTGTAATGTAAGTACTGGAAAACCTTTTGAAGTAAATCAAGAGGAGATAGATCAAGTTACAGTTTCAGTACAAAAGCTAGGTTTAAAATATGTTGTTATTACAAGTCCTGCAAGAGACGACTTAGGTGACGGTGGGGCATTACAGTTTGAAAAAGTTACTAAAAATATATTAGAAGAAGTACCAGGAACTAAAGTTGAACTTTTAGTTCCTGACTTTCAAGGTAAAATTGAATCTATTCAAAAAGTAGCCTGTAGTGGAGCTGTTGTTTTAGGACATAATATTGAAACAGTACCAAGACTATATAATATAAGAAAAGCATCTAAGTATGAGCGTTCAATTGAAGTATTAAGACAGTTGAATGAACTAAGTACTGATGATATTAAAACTAAAACTGGTTTAATGGTAGGACTTGGAGAAACAGAAGAAGAGATGGTTGAAGTATTTAAAGACTTAAGAAAAGTTGGATGTACATTGTTAAGTATAGGACAATACTTAGCTCCATCTTCTGATTTTGAGAAAGTAGTTGAGTATGTTAGACCTTCTCAGTTTGAAAGATATAAAAAAATAGCTTTAGATATGGGCTTTGAATATGTTCATAGTTCTCCATATACAAGAAGTTCTTATTTAGCACATGAATATATAGGAGAATAAGTATGTATGACGTTGTTGTAATTGGAGCAGGACCTGCTGGATATGAAGTTGCTTCACTTTTAGGTAGTGCTGGTAAAAATGTTTGTATTATTGAAAAAGAAGAAAATAGTGTTGGTGGTACTTGTTTAAATGAAGGTTGTATTCCAGCAAAGAATTTTTTAGAAACAGCTACTTATGCTAAAAAGAGTAAATATTTTGCTGATTGTGGACTTGATATATCTATTAATAGTTTTGATATGCAAAAACTAAAAGATAATACTTGTAGACTTATATGTGATACTAAAACAGGTGTTTTTTCTAAACTTAGTAAAGGAAAAGTCGAAATAAAATATGGAACTGCAAAGTTTGATTCAAATAATACTATTAAAGTAAATGATGAGATTATAAGTGCAAATGAGTTTGTATTAGCAAGTGGTTCTATTCATAGAGAACATCCTTTATTAAAAGTAGATGGAAATAGAATAATCTCAAGTAAAGAGGTATTTACTTTAAATGAGATACCTAAATCAATTTTAGTTGTTGGTGCTGGAGCTATTGGTTGTGAATTTGCAACGTTTTTCAATTCTCTTGGTTGTGAAGTTGAGATTGCTGAGTTTACTCCTAAAATTGTTCCTATTGAAGATGATGATGTATCTAAAGCTTTAAAAAGAGAGCTAGAAAGACAAGGTATAAAAATACATGTTAAAGCAAATGTTACTTCTTGTGAAGAAGTTGAAGATGGCTTAAATGTAACAATTGATTTAGGTAAAAAAGTTTTAGAAAAAACATATGAAAAAATTTTAGTTTCAATTGGAAGAGCTCCTAATACTAAAGATGTAGATCTTAAAACTGCAAACATTGAACAAGATAGAGATTTTATTGAAGTAGATTCAAACTATAAATCTGTAAGTAACTCAAATGTATATGCTATTGGTGATATTATTAAAACACCAGCTTTAGCTCATGTGGCATATTATGAAGCTAAAAGAGTTTCTCAAATAATATTAAAGCAAGAAGTTTTAGCACAAAAAGCTATTTTCCCATCTGTTACTTTTTGTTCTCCTCAAGTTGCAAGTATAGGAAGCAGTGAAAAAGAGTTAAAAGAAGAAGAAAAAGCTTATAAAATAAAAAAACTATTCTTTAAAACTAACGTAAAAGCTAAAATCAAAGGTGATGATAGTGGTTTTATAAAAATTATTCATGAAGAAGATACTGGACTTATTTTAGGGGCTTCTATTGTAGGTAATGATGCAACTGAACTTATACATCAGTTTTTAATTGCAATTAATGCAAATATGACTTTAGATGACTTGTCTAAAATGATTTTTGCACATCCAACTTTAAGTGAAGCAGTTTTAGATTTAGTTGCACACTAATTTAGTTTATTTCTAAATTTTATCTACTTAAACTATTTTAGTTTAGGTAGATTCCACTTTTTATAGTATGCCACTAATCTTAGCGCTATACCAAATATAAATAGTATTAATAGGTTAACATTATTTATTTGTCCAAAGTAATCAATAACAATGATAATTAAACCAACAATAATAGCAATAGCTCCATAAAAGTCACTCATTAATACAGATGGAATTCTATTTAATACCATATCTCTTAATGTTCCACCACCAATTGCAGTAAGAAGTGAAATAAGTAAAATACCAATAAAGTTAAACTGTGCATCCATGGCTATTAGTGCTCCTGAAATAGCAAAGGATACTAAACCAATAGTATCTGTTATAACAAAAGCTGTTTTACCTTCAAGGTCGGTAATTCGATGAAGTTTAAAAACAATTGAGATTATTAGTGTTGCAAAAACTAGAGTTATAGGTAGAGTATGTGTAAAAATGAAAGGCGTTTTATTTGCAACTACATCTCTTACCATACCGCCGCCAAAAGCAGTTAAGAATGCTGATATAAAAATACCTAAAATATCTAGTTTCATATGAACTGCTATTAAAAAACCACTAATAGTAAATGAAACTATACCTATGAAATCTGCTATTTCTAATGCTGTCATAATTTACTCTTTTATAAATAATCTTCAAAAATAGTTTTATGCTCTTTTGAAAGTGACTTATAAAGAGCACGGGATAAATTTTTAATCTCGTAATCACTATTAGAAGTATTTCCTAATAAAAAAATTTCTATCATATCTTTAATTTTTATATTACAATTTAATGATAATTTATAATTTTTTGGAAAAGTGTATTTACTAATATCTTCTTGAATACCTTTTTGTAAAGTTATTCTTAATTCTTCTAGTTTTTTTATAAATTGCTTATTTTCTAGATTATCTTTTGAAATACTTATATATTTTGAGGCTCGTAATGTATCCATAGAAGAAAAAGGATACTCTTTTTTTAACTTATCTAAACTATCTCTTAATGATTGCTTTGATGTTATATCTAAGAAATCTTTTAATTTATCAACTAAAGTAGAACTAATACCCTCAATTAAAAATTCATACGAATCATTCTCATTTTTGAGAAAATCATTACTTTCAATAATAGGATTTCGTAAAAGAGTTATTTTCATTAGTAATACCTTGATTTTTTGTGATTATACATCAATATAAATTAAAAAATTGAAAGACCTGTTTTAGTAGTAAAAAGCTCTAAAGCTTTTGTACCTATTAAGGAATTTCCTTTTTCATTTAGTTTAGGACTATATACGCTTATAGCCATTTTTTTAGGAACAATAGCTACTATTCCTCCTCCAACACCACTTTTCCCTGGTAGTCCAACTCTATATGCAAAATCTCCTGAGGCATCATAATGACCACATGTTAACATTAGTGAATTTATTCTTTTTGCTTGAGATTCATTTATTAATCGCTCATTGTTCTTAGGATTTATCCCATGATTGGCTAAATATAACATTGATTTTGCAAGTTGTTTGGTATTCATCATTATAGAACATTGCTTAAAATATGTTTGAATTACATCTTCAGTATTATTCTTGATATTTTTAAAACTTTTCATTAAGTTAATTAAAGCTAAATTTCTAAATCCATGTTCAAGTTCAGAATGGTAGATGTTTTCATTAAAAATAATATCATCTTGCATAGAGGTTTCTTTTATAAACTCTAAAACTTTTTTAAATGTATCATCTTTATAAAGAGATAACAAAGTATCAGTAGTCGCTATAGCACCAGCATTTATAAAAGGGTTTCTAGGAATTCCATTTTCATATTCAAGTTGGACTAAAGAGTTAAATGGATCACCTGAAGGTTCATGTCCTACTCTTTTATATAATTCTTTACTATAGTTTTTTAAAGCTAGTGTAAAAGTAAATACTTTTGAAATACTTTGAATAGAAAACTTTTTTTCATAGCTACCTATATTGTATTCTTCTCCATCTAAAGTTATTAAACTCATAGCAAAATCATTAGGGTTGGCTTTTGCTAATGCAGGTATATAATTTGCAACTTGACCTTGTTTAAATAGTGGTTTGATTTCATTTTGAATCTCATTTAAAATTGATTGATAATTCATATTATGCTCTTTATGATTTTATAGAAAAGTATAACAGATTATGTCGTATATAAAGTGTTTTTTTAGAAATAAGTTATTATTTTAAATTAATTCTTCGAAAAAGTATTATTTAAACCTTAATTTAAGCAAAGTTTTAGTATACTCGCGAAAATTTAATGTAAAGTGAACTTAATTTATGAGAGATATTAGAAATATTGCCGTAATCGCACACGTTGACCACGGTAAAACAACATTAGTAGATGAACTATTGAAACAATCAGGAACTTTTTCTTCTCACCAAGAAGTAGATGAAAGAGTAATGGATAGTAATGACATAGAAAAAGAAAGAGGAATTACAATTCTTTCTAAAAATACTGCTATTGATTACAAAGACGTAAGAATCAATATTATTGACACTCCTGGCCATGCTGATTTTGGTGGAGAAGTTGAGAGGGTTCTTAAAATGGTTGACTCAGTATTATTACTAGTTGATGCTCAAGAAGGAACTATGCCTCAAACTAAGTTTGTTGTAAAAAAGGCCCTTCAATTAGGTCATAGACCAATTGTTGTTATTAATAAAATTGATAAGCCAGGTGGAGATCCAGATAGAGTAGTTGATGAAGTATTTGACCTATTTGATCAAATGGGTGCAAATGAAGAACAACTAGAATTTCCAGTTATTTATGCAGCTGCAAGAGATGGTTATGCAATGACTGCTTTAGAAGATGAGAAAAAAGATTTAATTCCTTTATTTGAAACTATCTTAAGAGAAGTTCCAAAGCCAAAAGGTTCAGATGATAATGGTCTTCAACTTCAAGTATTTACACTTGATTATGATAACTTCATTGGTAAAATTGGTATTGCAAGAATCTTTAATGGAACAATTTCTATGGGTGAAACTGTATTATTAGTTAAAGCTGATGGTGAAAAAGTTAAAGGTAGAGTAACTAAACTTATTGGTTTTAAAGGTGTTGATAGATTTGATATTAAAACTGCTGGTACTGGTGATATTGTTGCTGTTGCAGGTTTTGAAACAATTGATGTTGGCGATTCACTTTGTGACCCAGCTAATCCAATGCCTCTTGACCCTATGCATATTGAAGAACCAACACTTTCTGTAACATTTGCAGTAAATGATTCTCCATTAGCAGGAACTGAAGGTAAATTTGTAACTTCTAATAAGATTGATGAGAGATTAGAAACTGAAATGAATACAAATATTGCTATGAATTATGAGCAAATTGGTGAAGGTAAATTTAAAGTAAACGGTAGAGGTGAACTTCAAATTTGTATCCTTGCTGAAAATATGAGAAGAGAAGGGTTTGAATTTTCTATTGGTAGACCAGAAGTAATTACTAAAGAAGAAAATGGTGTAACATTAGAACCATTTGAGCATTTAGTTATTGATACACCAGATGAATTTTCTGGGGCTATTATTGAAAAATTAGGTAAGAGAAAAGCTAATATGACAAATATGGTTCCAATGGGTTCAGGTTATACAAGATTAGAGTTTGAAATTCCAGCACGTGGATTAATTGGAATTAGAACTGAGTTTTTAACTGAAACAAAAGGTGAGGGTGTTATGAATCACTCTTTCTTAGAATTCAGACCACACTCAGGAACAGTTGAATCTAGAAAACATGGAGCATTAGTTTCTATGGAAAAAGGTGAAGCTGTTGGTTATTCAATCTTTAACTTACAAGATAGAGGGATAATGTATATCGCTCCTCAAGATAAAGTTTATAATGGAATGGTAATTGGTCAGCATGCTAAATCAAATGATTTAGATGTAAACCCAGTTAAAGCAAAACAGCAATCAAATGTTAGATCATCGGGTGCTGATGAAGCTATTAAACTTGTTCCACCAAAGGTTATGTCTTTAGAAAATTCTTTAGAGTGGATTGAAGAAGATGAACTTGTAGAAGTTACTCCTATTTCTGTTAGAGTTAGGAAAAGAGAACTAGATCCAACGGTAAGAAAAAGAACAGCTAAGAAAGCTAAGTTCGCTGACGAATAGAAATTACAAATCTATTTGAAAGGGGAAGAGCTTTTTAGCTCTTCCCCTTTTTTTATGCCAAAAAAATTAATAAAAGGAAAAACAATGTCAATTCAACTTAGGAAAGTAAATAAAAATACTAAAGCTTTATATGAAAGTTTAGCGTATGTACGAGATGAGGAGTATTATTCATATAATGTGGAAGTCTAAGACTTTATGATGAAAACTTATATGAATTTTAATTTAATAAAAATATAAATAGGAGAAAATAAATTTCTCCTATAACTAGGAGAAAAAAATGAATAATATAAATACAAATAAAAAAGATTACTTAATTATATTTGCAATATATTTTACTACTATAACAACAACATTTTTAGTAATTGCAAACTAATATTTTGTTTTTAGTTAATAGCTAAAAGATTGTTATAATTTATTTACTTGATTCAAAAGAATCAGGTAAATAAAAGTTCAAGTGAAGGGGTAAGAGGATTATTTAATATAGCATATTAGTTTTTTTATTTTTTTATTTAGGGCAGTTATCCCTAATTTTACTCCACTATAACGCATTACTTTTGCTGTATCTTTCCACTGTTTTTTTTCGTAGCAAGGTGAAGGGCATTTTCTACATCTTGGCTTAATGTCATGAGGACATTCAAGGAGTCTTTCATAAGAGTAATTGAGTTTACTTAGGCATTCAGGGCATAAATTTAATTCTACTTGTATTTCTTCATTTTTATAATGAAGAGATTTATTTATATATTGCTGGTTATTGTGATGATTTTTACAATATACTTCAAAAAATTTTTTTAAGGTATTAATCTCATCTTTAAACTTTATAATATCCATATTTATGAATTTACTCTTTTTATTTAAATTTAATTTTACTATTTTTGTATAAAATCGTTAAAATTACATTGATGATAATCAAGAAAGAGAGTGAAAATGGATTTAAAAAACTTTTATTTTTTTAGTTCGCTGAATGAAAATGAAATTAAAGAACTAGAAAAAATATCTATATTAAGAAAATATTCAAAAAATGAACTTTTATTTTATATTGGCGATGAGCCAAAATATTTACATATTTTAGTAACGGGAATGGTTAAATTATACAAACATGATTATAAAGATAATGAAATATTAATTCATAATATTGCTGCACCGTCATTTATAGCAGAAATTGCTAATTTTGATGCTAAACCTTTTCCAGCAAATTGTTCATTTGAAACAGAATCTGAAGTAATTTTAATTAACTATGAAGAGTTTAAAAAGAATTTCTTACATAAACCAGAAATATCTATGTTATTTATAAAATCACTTAGTAAAAAGATTAAATATTTAGAGAATTTTATTCATAATAATATGACAATAGATGTAAATGCTAAAGTAGCTAAATATATATACGACAATGAAGAATATTTACATACTATAAAGCAAGTTAAAATGGCTGAAATTTTAAATATAAGAGAAGAAACTCTTTCTAGAAAAATAGCAAAACTAATTAAAGATGGTATTGTTATAAAAGAGAAAAGAAATATAAAAATATTAGATAGAGATAGACTTTTAAGTATTTTTGCTTAAAAGTCTTATATAACTAATTTCAGAACTAGCTCCTAGTCTCATAGGTGGTCCCCAAAAACCAGTTCCTTTATTTACGTAAACCTGAGTATCTTTGCTATGTTGATTAAGACCTCTTATGTAAGGTTGTGCAAGTTTAACTAAATAGTTAAAAGGAGCAATCTGTCCACCATGTGTATGGCCACTTAACATTAAATCAACATTTACTACTTCATTTATAAATCTTGGTTGATGAGCTAATAAAACTGTAGGACTCTCTTTTGTTCCTGCTAAAGCTTTAATAATATCAGGCTTATAGCTATCTATTCTGTACCCAATTACATCATACACGCCTGCTAAGAAAAAACCTTTATTCTTTTGGCCAATATAGACATTTTCATTTTCTAATGTTTTTATATTTAAACTATTTACATAATCAATTATTGATTGAACTCCATGAAAATATTCGTGATTTCCAATTATAAAATAATTACCGTACTTAGATTCTAGATTTTTAAACTCATCTAATGCTTCTTTTGCATACTTTAATTTAGTGTCCACCAAATCACCAGTAATTACAACAATATCAGGATTTAGAGTATTAACCCTTTTTACTAAACTAGATATAAATTCTTTATCTATAATTCCCCCAATATGAACATCACTTAGTTGAACTATAGTATACTCTTTTTCTAAATTTTTTATTTTTACTTCAACATTTTCTACTTCTATATGTTGCGCATTATAAACAGCTTTTGCATTAATTCCACTAGCAATTGCAAGAGCACTTATATCAAGACTTTTTTTAAAAAATTTTCTTCTATGTGTATTCATTGGAATTTTATTTAGGACTTTTGAAGATATTTCATAAATTATAGTAGCAACAAAAAGAATAAAAATTATCCCAATAGGTAAAGACAATAAAAAATATGCCCAATTTGGAAAGTTTGGGTTATATCTTGAAAACATATATCCTAAAATCCCAAGAAGATTAAATACTAGAAATATATTAATATAAAATTTTGTTTTTTTAGTAAAGTCTAATTTGTTAATAAATCTTTTTGATATAAAAATAGTTAAAATAGTCATAAGACTTAAAAAAAGGGTTGCAAAGATTAAGATATTCATTGTTAATACCTTTTAAATTGATTTTTTTAGTGCTTGTATTAAATTATCGATATCTTCAATAGTTTGTGAGTAGTGAATAGAAATACGTAACCAACCTGGTCGGTCAGCTAGGTCATCTTTGTTTTTTATTCCTAGTAAATCATGTCCGTAAGGACCAGCACATGAACAACCTGCTCTCGTTTGCATACCTGCAACTTTAGATAATTTATCACAAATATCATAAGGATTTATATCTCCAATATTAAAAGAGACTATACCTATATTTTTAGATATTTGATTACCATAAATACTGATATCTTTTAAATACTTTAGTTCATCAAGAAAATATTTTAAAATATCATCTTTTTGTTTTTCAATAAAATCAAAACCAATTTCATTTCTTAACTTATATGCAAGAGCAGCTTTTATTAATTGTAGTATTCCAGGTGTTCCAGCTGTTTCTCTTATTGAAATATTTTTTTGATATTCTTGTATTTGATTGTTTACGTAACTTACAGTTCCTCCTCCTGCAAAAGTAGGTGATATTTCAGTGTCTACTAAATTATCTTTAATAATTAATAAACCACAGCTACCAGGTCCTCCTAAAAGTTTATGAGGAGATAAAAAAAGAGCATCATAGTATTTACAATCTACATTCATATAAGGAGAACTTGCAGCAGCATCGAAGCAGACTTTTGCCTTATATTTTCTTAATAAAGTAGATACCTCTTTATAACAGGTTATAATTCCAGTAACATTAGAAGCAATACAGAAACTTCCTATAATCTCTCTGTGCTGATTCTTTTTTAAAATTATTTCTAATTCTTCTAGATTAATTAATCCATCTTCTTTTAGTGAAATACGTATTGTTTCGCAAAAAGCTTCTCTATAACTTATCTCATTTGAGTGATGTTCATATGGACCTACAATTACTAATGGCATTTCCTCTTTAGACACATCTATACTATATCTTTTGATTGTTGCAGGTGGAATATATATTCCCATTAATTCTTGAAACTTTTTAATTGCGGCCGTAGCACCACAACCAGTTGGGATAATTGAAAAGTCTTGTGTTAATTCTAATGATTCATATAAACTTTTTATAGCTTCACTATAATACATATTAGTTATATTTGCATTTGAAGATTCTTTGGAATGAGTATTTGCATAAGTTTCTAATACATCTCTTATTCTGTTTTCTATTTGCCTAAAGGCTAATCCTGATGCAGTATAATCAAAATACTCTTTTTTGCTTTTTCCAATAGTATTGTATCTTATAAAATCTAAGGTATTTGTATCTTTGTTAAAAAAATTTTTAAATATATCTTTTTTCATTTTGTAATATTATCTTATTCTAATTATATATTCAATTAATTAGTAAAGAAGAGAAAAATATATTTTCTCTTCTTAATTTAATTGGTTTTAGTAAGTAAAAAATCATGAATATTATTATACTCGGATTGAAGATATTCACTTATAATAGCCTCAATAGATTCATTTACATCTTCAGCTGGAAATTTAATACCTGTTTTTTGATTAAATTTAGATTGAGTCCCTTCTAAAAATCCTCCTACAAGTAATTCATATCCAACAACAGGTTTACCATCTTTTTTAACTTTTGTTCCCATTAATCCTAAGTCAACAATATGAGGATGTGCACAAGAATTTGGACAACCATTCACTGATATTGAAACTCTCTCTTTAAAGTCTGGAAATTTAACTTCAAGGTGTTCAACTAGATTTTTAGATACAGCTTTTGTTTCAGATATTGCAAATTTACAAAAGTCTAATCCTGTACATGCTTGAGTTTTAGCTCTAAAATTTGAAGGAAATGCTAAAATATTAACATCTTCTAAATCATTCGATAATTCATTTGCTTTATTACTTGGTGCATCTAATATAATTATATTTTGAGTAACTGTTACTTTTAAACTTGTAGTATTATATTTCTCAAAAAGTCTAACTAAATTTTCTAAACCTTTAACTCCAATATGTCCTGAGTTTAATGAACATCCAATAAAACTTTTACCTTCTACTTTACTTTCATGAATACCAAAATGATCTCTTTGTTTAGAATTAGTATATTCTAATTCTTTTGGTGATTTTAGTTTAAAGTTTATATTTTTATGAACTTCTTCAATAAATTTTTCAATACCCCATAGATCAACAAGATGTCCTAGTCTAGCTTTCTTTCTATTTTCTCTAATACCAAAATCTCTATATATAGTAGTAATAGTTTTTGTTAAAGGAAGAACCTGAGAAGGTGTTACATATCCAATATGAGTTGCTATTCTTTTATTTGAAGCAAGACCTCCTCCTACACTAACTGCAAATTGTAATTTTCCATTTTCAGTATGTATAGCATTAAAACTTAAGTCTTGGATTTCATGATTCATACAGTTTTTTGAACAACCATTAACTCCAACTTTATATTTTCTAGGAAGGTTAGAAAAATTTCTATTTCCTTTAAATAAATCATTAAGATCTTGTACTACATCTTGAACGTCTGCAATTTCGTCTTTATCAATTCCATTAACAGGACACGAAACAACATTTCTTGGAACATCTCCTGCTGCAAAAATTGTACTTAATCCTACTGTATCAAGTAGTCTAAAAACTTCAGGTAAATCTACAACTCTAATATAATGAAATTGAATATCTTGTCTTGTTGTAAAATCTGCCGTTCCTCTTGCATATTTTTCTGATATCTCTTGAACGATTTTTAATCTTTCTAAATTTAATAGTCCTCCTTCAAGTTTTACTCTAAGCATGAAGTATAATGTTGGATCATCTTCATCTTGAAGGTTTCTATTTTGAGTATATAAACCATACCATTTTAGTCTATCAATATCTTCAGGGTCAACTTCTTCTCCTGATACAGCGTAAAGATAAATATCTTTGATTACATCAAGTCCATTTTTCTCTTTTTTTATTCGTTCTACTCTTTGAGCTTTAGTCTCTTTTGCCATAATTTATCCTAAGATCTCTTTACATTCCCATTCTGGGTAATTATTTCTAATATACGCATTAAGTTCAATCTCTGCTTTTGTATATTCTCTAATTTTTTCTTCTTCATTTGTAGATTCATCTTTAACTGAAGATACAATCATACCTGCACCAACTGTTGAGTTTGTATATCTATCAATGATAATAAAACTTCCTGTATGTCTATTTTCATTATATGGATCAACTGCAATTTGTCTATCTAAAGATAGAGTACACTGTGCAATATCATTTAATTCTAATGAAGTTGATTTAATTTCATCGAAAGTATTGATATCTTTTTTGTATTCAATTGATTTAAATGTACCATTGATAACAGAAGAAGCTCTTTTAATAATATAATTACTGTTAAGCTCTAATTTTTTCTCATCCATCCAAACAACCATAACACTAAGTTTATTTGAAACTTGTGGAATAGAGTTTGATTTAACTATCATATCACCTCTAGAGATATCAATTTCATCTTTTAGTGTAATAGTTGTTGCCATTGGTGCAAATGCACTTGGCATAGTTTCAACAGTTTCATCTTTTCCAATTGGTCTTAAATCTTTAATTTCATTTGAAACAATTGATTTTACAACTGAAGTTTTTCTTGATGGTAATACAGTAATCTCATCTCCAACACAAATAGTTCCACTTGCAATTGTTCCAGAAAAACCTCTAAAGTTTAAGTGAGGTCTTGATACATATTGAACTGGTAATCTAAAGTCATCATTTTCATCTTTATGAATAGCAACAGAATCAAGTAGTTGCATTAAAGGAAGACCTTTATACCAAGAAGATTTATCTGAATTTGTAAGAATATTATCTCCATCTAAAGCAGAAATTGGAATATACTCAAAATTTATATCTTCATTATGTGGAAGATTAGGAATAATATCTTGATAATCTTTTTTGATTTGCTCAAATGTATCTTGGCTAAAATCAACTAAATCCATCTTGTTAATTGCAACAATAAGATTTTTAATTCCTAAAAGAGATGCTATATAAGAGTGTCTCTTTGTTTGTGTTAAAATACCTTGTCTTGCATCTATTAGAATAATAGCTAGATCCGAAGTACTTGCACCTGTAGCCATATTTCTTGTATATTGTTCATGCCCTGGAGTATCTGCAATGATAAATTTTCTTTTATCAGTTGAGAAGAATCTATAAGCAACATCAATAGTAATACCTTGTTCTCTCTCACTTGCTAATCCATCAACTAAAAGTGCTAAGTCAATCTTATCACCAGTTGTACCACTTTTTTTAGAATCTTTTTCAATTGCAGCCAATTGGTCTTCAAAAATCATTTTTGAATCATAAAGTAATCTTCCAATAAGAGTACTTTTTCCATCATCTACTGAACCACATGTTATAAATCTTAATATCTCTTTGTTTTCATGCTCTTTTAAATATGCTTCTATATTTTCAGCAATTAAATCTGATTGATGTGCCATTTTTAGAAATACCCCTCTTGTTTTTTCTTCTCCATTGATGCTTCACCATCACTATCTATTAATCTTCCTTCTCTCTCACTTGTTGTACAAACTAACATCTCTTGAATAATTTCAGGTAATGTAGAAGCTTCAGAATTAACTGCACCAGTTAGTGGATAACATCCAAGTGTTCTAAATCTAACTTTTTCTTTTTTAGCTGTTTTTCGTAATTCTTCAGGCATTCTTTCATCATCAACCATGATTTTCGTACCCATATACTCAACAACTTCTCTCTCTTTTGAGAAATATAAATCAGGAATTGGAATACCTTCTAAATAAATATATTGCCAAACGTCTAATTCAGTCCAGTTTGATATTGGGAAAACTCTAATAGATTCACCTTTAGTGTGTCTACCATTGTAAGTATTCCATAATTCTGGTCTTTGATTTTTTGGATCCCATCTATGATTTTCATCTCTGAATGAATAGATTCTTTCTTTAGCTCTAGATTTTTCTTCATCTCTTCTAGCTCCACCAAAAACAGCATCATATTTTTGCATATTAAGCATATTTTTTAGACCTTCAGTTTTCATAATATCTGTATGAACTGCTGAACCATGTTTAAAAGGTGAGATATCCATCTCAATTCCTTTAGGATTAGAGTATGTAATCAATTCCATACCTACTTCTTGTGCTCGTCTATCTCTAAATTCAATCATCTCTTTAAACTTCCAAGTAGTATCAACATGTACTAATGGAAGTGGTGGAGGTGCTGGGTAAAATGCTTTTTGTAAAATATGTAACATTACAGAAGAATCTTTTCCTACTGAGTAAAGCATGGCAGGGTTTTGAAATTCTGCAATAACCTCTCTCATGATGTGCATAGATTCAGCTTCTAATTGTTTTAAGTGTGTAAGTCTTTCAGGACTAATTTTTTTCGAACTTATCATAGTCTCTCCATTATTGTATTAATTATTTTATTTTTATATTTATTTAGCGTGTAATCCACACTCTTTATGTTCCGGGTTTTCCCACCACCATCTTCCACTTCTAATATCCTCGCCAGCTTTAACTGGCCGTGTACAGGGTGCACATCCAATACTTGGAAAACCTTCATCATGAAGTTTGTTATAAGGAACATTATTTGACTTTATATATTTCCATACGTCTTCTTCACTCCAATTAATTAGAGGGTTGACTTTTATTACATTAAAATTATCATCAAATTCAACTACTGGCATATCAGTTCGAGTAACACTTTGAGCTGCTCTTAAACCAGTAATCCATACTTTTAAAGGTTTTAATGCTCTTTTAAGTGGTTCCATCTTTCTAATACCACAACAGTTTTTTCTGTTTTGAATACTTTCAAAATGTCCATTTATACCTTGTGTTTCATATAGTTTTTCTACATCAACACTTTTTGGGAAAAAAACATTCAATTTTACATTATATTTCAAGTTTGTAGCATCCATCACATTATATGTTTCAGGATTTAATCTACCTGTATCAAGTGTGAAAATATTTGCATTTCTATCAAGTTTTAAAATCATATCAGTTAAAACTTGATCTTCTGCACCTAAACTACTTGATAGTGCAGCTTCTTGTTTATAATTATTTATAAAATATTCTAAGATTTCTTCCGCTTTAACACCTTGAAACTTTTCATTTAAACTACTAACATCCATCTAATACCTTTCTCATAACTTTTCTAAATTTGATAATCTGGTTCTTTACTTTTACCAAAAGATATTTTATTCCAAGCTCTTTCATGAAAATAATATAATACCATTTTTGTAAATAACTCTATAGTACCAATTGAGGCTGCCATTGTTAAATCACCAGTAATAAAGTATGAGATAATTATTGTATCAAGTGTTCCAATTGTTCTCCAAGATATTGTCTTGGCTACAGATCTATAAGCTTTTTCTGCCATTCTTCCTATCTACCTTTTAAATTATATATGATGATGAGTTTCTACTCATCATCATATAATCCTGAACTTAAATATCTTTCACCAGTATCACATAAAATTGTAACAATAGTTTTACCTTTGTTTTCTGGTTTAGATGCAACTTTTTGTGCAATATATGCATTTGCTCCAGCAGAAATACCAACTAATAAACCTTCGTCTTTTGCTAATTGTCTTGAAGTTGCAATTGAATCTTCATTACTTACTTGAATAACTTCATCATATGTTCCAGTATTTAAAACACCTGGTACAAAACCTGCTCCAATTCCTTGGATTTTATGAGGACCTGGTTTACCACCACTTAATACAGGAGAAGCTTCTGGTTCAACTGCAATTACTTGGATATCAGGGTTATGTGCTTTTAAAACTTCACCAACACCTGTAATAGTTCCACCTGTACCAATTGCAGCAACTAAAATATCAATTTTTCCATCTGTATCAGCTAAAATTTCTTTAGCAGTTGTTTGTCTATGAATTTCTGGGTTAGCTCCATTGTTAAACTGTTGAGGAACAAAAGAATTTGGAGTTTCTTGGGCTAATTCATTTGCTCTATCAACAGCACCTTTCATCCCTTTTGCAGGTTCAGTTAATACTAACTCTGCACCTAAAGCTTGTAAAAGTTTTCTTCTTTCAAGACTCATTGATGAAGGCATTGTAAGTATTAGCTTAATACCTAACCCTGCACAAATTGAAGCTAAAGCAATACCAGTATTTCCACTTGTAGGCTCAATAACTATTGTATCACTTTTGATTAACCCTTCATCTATTGCAGTTTTAATCATATTTGTACCAATTCTATCTTTAACTGAATGAGTTGGGTTCATAAATTCACATTTACCTAAAACTGTAGCTCCTGTTGCTTCAGATGCAGTTTGAAGTTTAACTAGTGGCGTATTTCCTATTAATTCTGTAACATTTTTTGCGTAATTCATTTTGTATCCTTTTTAAATATTGTAATGTAAAAATTCGTTATATTTTTCTTGAAACTCATCTAACTTACTTAGATTAATATCAAAAATTTTTTTCATGTTTTTTTTAGCTTCATCAAAAAAGATATTTAATACTGGATGTTCAGCGTTATTATCAATAATTTTTAAATCATCTTCTAAAGCAATTAGTATATCTTTTACTAAAATATCTTTTGGTTCTCTTGCTAAAACATAACCACCTTTTGCTCCTCTTATGCTTTTTACTAATTCTGCTCGTCTTAGCTTACTTAGTAATTGCTCCAAGTAGTTTTGTGGAATATTTGCATTTGAAGAAATCTCCTTTATTTGCATAGGAGACTCCTTTTGATGTTTACTTAATTCATACATGGCTGTTAAACCATATACACCTTTTGTTGAAATTAACGGCATTCCTTGTTCCCTAAGCTAATGCTTGTTCTAAATCTTCAATTAAATCAATTGGATTTTCTAATCCAATTGATAATCTAACTGTTGTTGGATTTATACCTGCTTCAATTAACTCATCTTCAGGAATTTGAGAATGAGTTGTTGATGCTGGATGAACAATAAGAGATTTTGAATCACCAATATTTACAACAACACTAAATAGTTTTGCTGTATCAATAATCTTTTTAGCTTCATCATAATTTTCTGCTTCAAAAGATATAAGACCAGATGCTTTACCATCTTTAAAATATTTTTGTGCTTTGTTATAGTTTTCATTAGATTCTAATCCAGGATAGTTAACTGACTTAACTTTTGGATGAGATTCTAAATATTTTGCAATTTCTAAGGTACTATCAGAGTGTTTATCAACTCTCAAACTTAATGTTTCAAGTCCTTGAATTAATAGCCAAGAATTATGAGGTGCTTGACTAGCTCCAATATCCCTTAGTAATGCAAGTCTAACTCTTAGACAAAAGTTTGGTAATGGAACTTCTGTATAAACTAAACCGTGATAAGACTCATCAGGTGTGTTGAAATGATAGTATCTTTTAGAATCTTTAAAGAATTCGTTTAATCCATCTCTTTCTATAATAATTCCACCAATAGCTGAACCTTGACCATTTGTATATTTTGAAGTTGAGTGAACAACAACATCAACTCCCCATTTTATAGGATTAAATAAAGCAGCAGATGCAACTGTATTATCACAAATTGTTAAAACTTTATGTTTTTGAGCAATGCTAACAATATTTTCTATGTCTGCTATTGCAATTTGAGGATTAGATAAACTTTCAAAGAAAATAGCTTTAGTATTTTCATCTATTTGTTCTTCTAAGTCTGCTGCATCAGCACTTTTAAATACTTTTGCTGTAATTCCAAATCTTTTAATCGTATGAGTTAAAAGTGTAACTGCTCCTCCATATAATTTATCAGAAATTATAATATTATCTCCAGCTTCAGCTACATTTGCAATAGCATAAAAAATAGCAGATTGTCCAGATGAAACACAAATAGCTGCTGCTCCACCTTCAAGTTCTGCATATCTTTGTTCTAAAACATCTGTAGTTGGATTTGTTAATCTTGTATATATAGGTCCAAGCTCTTTAAGTGCAAACAAATTAGCTGCATGTTCTGCATCTCTAAATGCATAAGCTGTTGTTTGAGCAATTGGTACAGACATAGTGCCATAACCATCTTTTTTGTTATAACCTCCATGTAAGGCAATTGTTTCTTTTTGCATATTGTTTCCTTTAGTGTTTTAAATTTATATGATGGAATTGTAATAAAATTTTAATTTAATGTCAAGTAATTTAATTGTAATTAAAAAAATATTCTATATTAAATTTTAATAATTCATAAATTTAAAAAATTTAAAAAATTATTAAAAGCTATAAAGCCTACTGTATAGATTAAATGCTAAGTACTAAATATTAAATAAAAAGTAATATTTAATTAAAAAAAATCTGCTAAAATATTAAGTATAGTAAAACACTATAGTATAATATCATCTGTTTTAATCTAAAAAAAAGATATAATATTAAAAAATAAAGGACTAATATGATTAAAAGAAATTTATTAGAAAATATAGTAATAGATAAAGAAAATGAAAAAATTGAAGATATTTTAAAAACAAGAAATATTAGAATAGAAAGAATTATTTCTAATGGTCAAAGTACAGAAGAAGATTTTTGGTATGATCAAGAAGAAAATGAATTTGTTATATTATTGGAGGGAAATGCAATATTAGAAATAAAAGAAGATAATAAAATAAAACAAATTGAGCTTGTAAAGAATGAATACATAAATATAAAGGCAAATGTAAAACACAGAGTTAAATATACTGATTCAAATAATCCAACAATTTGGCTTACAATATTTTATTGATTAAAAATCAGCATTGTTTTATGCTAATCATTTTGATCTTACAATAAAACATTGTTTTCTTTGATAATCGATATAAATATGCTTGGAATTCAAACAAATTAAATCATGATGTACAAATCTTACAAGTAATTGTATTTTTTGACTATTGAATAATTAAAAAATTTAATATATAATTTTTTAATTAATAAAAGATTATTATTTAGAAGTAATATAATAAGCGTGTATTTAAAAGATAAATAGGAAAAGTAATGCCAAATAAAATAAAAGAGATACTAATAGCAAGTGAATCTAAAGTAAAGCTATTCAATATTCAAGAAGCTAAAGTAGAAAAAGGTAAAGGAATTGTAGGAGATAGATATTACTTAGAAAAGGGAAGTTTTTCAAAGCTTTTAAAAGAAAAAGATGATTTTCATATTACTTTCATTGAGCAAGAGGAAATAGATGCTTTTAATAAAAAGACAAATCTAAATTATTCAAATGATTTATTTAGAAGAAATATTGTCACACAAGGAATAAAACTAAATGATTTAGTTGGTAAAAGATTTAAAATCAATGATATTGAGTTTTTAGGTATGAGATTATGTGAACCTTGTAAATTTTTATCTTTAGAATTAGGAGAAGAGTTTCTTAATCAAATGATACATAAAGCTGGTCTTAGAGCAAGAATACTTTCAAGTGGCAATTTTAGTGTAGGTGAAAGTATAGAAATTTTATAGGAAAAATGATGGTAATAAAAATAAAAGATATTTTTTGTGGACAAAAACAATATATAGATAATGGACAAAAACAGTACCAATCTTCTTATAAAAAAGTTGACTTAAAAAAACAGAAGTATTATATAAGTGAATTAGGTTTTAAAGATGATACTCAAAGTGATAAAGAACATCATGGAGGAATTGATAAAGCAGTTTGTGTATATCCCTTGAAATCATATGAATTTTTTCGACAGAAATATAATTTTGATTTAGATATATGTTCTTTTGGTGAAAATCTTAGTATTGAAGATTTTGATGACAATGATATTTGTTTGGGAGATGTTTTTAGATTAGGGGAGGTATTGTTTGAAGTTTCTCAACCAAGACAGCCTTGCTGGAAGATATCATCAATAGTTGGCATTAAGGATTTGACTTCTTTAGTTGTAAAAGATTTTAAAACTGGTTTTTATTTAAGAGTGATAAAAAGTGGTTATATAAAAAAAAGTGATTCTTTAATTTTAGAGCAAAGGAAACATCCAAAACTTACTATAGAGTTTATTAATAAGTGTGCTTTTAATGCTAAAGAGAATCAAGATAATATAAAAGAGATATTAGAAGCAAGAAGTCTTGCCCTTGCGTATAGAACTTCTTTAATAAAAAGATATACAAATAAAGAAAATGGTCTGCAAGAGTGGCAAAAGGATAACTACTAAATATAAACTAATCTCTTTAATAAGAAGCTTTATATTGATAAAAGAATATAATTCCACTAATTAATATACATAGGGAATGATTTGAGAATAGCTATTATTGGAGCAGGGGCAGCTGGTCTTATTGCAAGTATTACAGCAAAAAGACTAGATAAAAATATAGATATAGATATGTTTGATATAAATAAAGGTGTAGGTAAAAAGATACTAGCATCAGGAAATGGAAGATGCAATATATCAAATACGAATGTGACAAAACAAAACTTTATAGGTGAAAACCCAAGTTTTGTTGAAAAAGCATTAGAGCAGTTTAATTTTAAAGCTTTTGAAAAGTTTTGTAAGTCTATTGGTTTATTACTTGATATAAAAGACACTAGCAAAGTATACCCTTTATCAAATGAAGCAAAATCTGTAGTAACTTTACTAGAAAGTACAATACAAACTCTTAAAATAAATACTATCTTTGAAACAAAAATAATAGATATTAAAAAAGAAGCGAATAAGTTTTTACTTATAGATGAAACTTCTAAAAAATATAAAGAGTATGATAAAGTTCTAATAAGTTCAGGGTTAAGTGCTGCTCCTCAACTTAACTCAACAGAAGATGGAATAAACATTGCTCAAACTTTTGGACATAGTTCAAATATAACATATCCTTCACTAGTAGGTCTTCATACAGATTTTGAATATAACAATAGAATCCAAGGTGTAAAAAAAGAAGCTATTGTTACTTTATATATAGATGGACAAAAAGAAAACGAGATACAAGGTGATGTACTGTTTACTAAATACGGAGTATCAGGATTTGCTATATTAGATATATCTCAATATGCGGTATATCCTTTGTCTTTATGTCAAGATGTACAAATATCAATAAATCTATTTCCAAATAAAAATAGAAATGAATTATTAGGCTCTATAGAATCACTTTTTAAATCATTAGCAAATGAAAAAGCACAAATATTACTAACAGGAATAATATCTAATAAATTAGCCCCTATCTTATTAGATGTATGTAAGATAAATAAAGAATCCAAAGCAAAAGATATAAATGCTAAACAGCTAAGATCAATAGTAAATACATTAATTAATTGGCGATTTAAGATCACTAATACACAAGGTTTTAAACACGCAGAAGCCAGTGGTGGTGGTGTTAGAACTGATGAGGTAGATAGCAATACTTATGAAAGTAAGAAATGTAAAGGTTTGTATTTTGCTGGCGAAGTACTTGATATTGTAGGGAATAGGGGTGGATATAATCTTCACTTTGCTTGGGCTAGTGGGTATCTTGTTGGAAAAAGTTTAGTTAAATAACAAAAGGGCTAAAATATTTAAATTCCCTAAAGATTTAATTAGTACAATTTATTAACGCTCCTTAATCTTAAAATCTATTCCCAAAAATAAAAATCGCTACAATCGTAAAAGTTGGAACTATTTACCTAGATGGATTATTTTATTGAATGAACTCCAAGTTATTGTAAAAACTTTGAAATAACTTAAAATTATATTATAAGATGTTTTCTTATTTATTTTATGCTTTTAATATATGTATAATCATCTGTTAAAACTAATCAAAATTAGCAAAATGCTAAATTTTTTCACAAAGGGTATGTTATGAAAAATGGAATTTATTTATGTGTAGTTATATTTCTTGGAGTCATGGGTTATTTTGTTGTAAATCATTTGTTAATGACAGAACTTGAAATGTTATCCGGAATTGTTTATTTATTATTTAGTGTAACAATTGTATTTTTAATAACAAATTATAAAAAACGAGATGAATTAAGTCCTGCTCATAAATTTTTGAACGTAACATATGTAGGTTTGTTTGCTCTTTATGGTTTTATAATAGGCTTTAATTTGATATATACTTCTTTTGTAGAAATTTCTGCATTGAAATTTGAAGCTGTTCCTTTTATTTTAGCTAGTATAGCTTTAGTATATGGAATTATTTATTTTATAAAATCAAATGTCTTAATAAAATCAAGAAATAAAAAGTAAGAGATATCTCTTACCTTTTATTATTTATTCTACTATACCACTCATGCAAGTAACTTCAATACCTTGCTCTCTCCAAGCTTTTACTATTTCTAATAATCCAATAGAATCACTAGGCATATGAGGTGCAATAATTATATTTCCAATATTCTGTTCCGCAACAGCTTTTTTCACATCTTCAGGTACATGCATAGCAATAATAGTTCCAACCCCAGCATTGAAATACTCTTTATATACTTCAACTCCACCATTTGTTCCACCTGCCATTAAAACTTCAATTCTCCCTGCATAACTATCATTTAAACCAACTCTTATAATAGGTTGAGCATATTTATTCTGGTAGTATTCCCACGAATTTAGTTCATCTATTACATCTTTTAGTTTTGTTTTTGCTTGATTTTTAAAAGCATTATCAATTCTAGTTTGTACTATCTCTTCAGTTATAAAATCAGCTGGTATATGTATATTTAAATATGGCATATTCATTAGTTTCGCAGCTGAACCTACGCGATCGTAGTTTGAAGCATGACGACCAAGATCAATACTTGTTTGTCTTTTTTTTAATATCTTTTGAGCTCGATTAATTGGAATTCCAACACTAATCATCCTATCTATTTGTACATCCATAACTTTTGCAAAATCTACTACGCAGTTATCTGCTTTTGGATGATGGCTAACAACACAGTCATATCCTAAATCACGAGCAAGTAGTAATTCAGGAGTTTCCATATCTATACCTATTAGAACTTTTTTTATATTCTCGCCCTCAACTATAATATCTGTATCATGTGGCATCTCTTTTAGTTTTGCTAATTTTAAAGCAGTATCCATTAAGTTTTTTGTATTCATTTCAACTCATTCATATTTTTGAAAGTATTATATCTATTTAAAAATAAAAGATTTAAAGCATGAACTTGATTTAATATTATTTTTGATTTTGTTTTGCTATATCAATAATTGAAAATTCTAGTGAATCAGTACCACAAACTTCAATACACCTGCCACATTTGGTACACTCAGCTTGTATTATAATATCAGATTTTTTTCCAATCATATTTAAAACCTGCTCCTCAGGACATATATTTAAACAGTTATTACATTGTGTACAAGTATCAAGATTATATTTAATTTTTATTATGTTTCGTCTTCCTAAAAGTGAATAAAAAGCTCCTAGAGGACAAATATTACCACACCATACATTGTCTTGCACAAATAAATCAAATAAAAAAATCATTAGTAAAAATAACCAAGCAAAACCAAATCCAAAAACTATACCTCTTGTGAAAATTGATATAGGACTTATTAGTTCAAAAGCAGTTATCGAGAATATAAAAGATAATATAAAAGTAAGAGCGAGGAACCAATATCTAAAAGATTTCCCTATAGTTAAATCACTTGGAGTTCTTTTTAATAGTTTTCTTCTTAACCATGATGCTAAATCAGATATCATATTTATAGGACATACCCATGAACAAAAAGCTCTACCTGCAATAATAGAATAAAATAGTATGATTATTAATGATCCAATTAAAATATCACTTGCTATTAATACTCCTGCAAAAAACATTTGTAAAACTGCAAATGGATCTGATAAGGGAATAAAATATAAAAATTCAGAACTACTTAGGTTTCCTTTCAATAGATTAAAACCATAAGCATTTGCACAAAAATATAAAAACAAAATAGAAATTTGTGTAAATCGACGAAGAAATAAATATTTATAATTTTTGAAAAAATCAATCATCTAAAATTCCTTCTACATCATTTACATTATCCAATAGACTTTTTTCATTTCTTTTTGTTTTTGGTAAGGTAAAGTCATTCTTTTTTATGTTTTTTAATCTTTGTTCATCTTCTTCCTTCCAACTTTTTATGTAGTGTTTACTATTTTTTGCAGTTGCTATTTCTCTTGGTAATATATATATTGAGGCAACTTCTGTAGGACATGCCTTTTCACATAATCCGCAACCTGTACAGGCTTCACTATTAACTAAAGGTTTTGCAATAGCGTGATAAGAGTCTTTCTTTTTACTCTTTTCATATACTACTTTAATAGCTTCATTTGCTATTGGACAGTGTTTTACACAAATAGTACATTGTAATCCCCAAAAAGCGATACAAGTATCTTGATTTATAATAGCAGTACCAATTGTCGCTTTATTGATATCAAGTTTATTGTTTTTTTTAAGTTTTGTAATGTCTAATGCTTCAGTAGGACAGTTATTGGCACAAGGAATATCAAGGCACATATAACATGGTATCTCACGAGGTATCATAAAAGGGGTTCCCAATGGAACACCATCTGAAATATTTGCAAGTTGTAAAGTATTAAAAGGACAAGCTTCAACACATAAACCACACTTTATACATTTTGATATAAATTCTTCTTCTTTAATAGCTCCAGGAGGTCTAAGTATTAAGGTATTTGCCTTTGATTTTTCTATATAAGCACTCCAAACCATTCCTCCAAATAAACTATAACCAATTCCTTTAACTACTTTTGAAAAAAAATCTCTACGTTCATTTTTATATAGTTTGTCCATGTCTTTAGCCTCAAGTACATATAATTATTTTACTCCTATAGAATTTAATAGATACTTATTATCTAACTTATACTTTATACTTAAGAAATAATCTTAAATATAAAATTATAGTTCTATATTTTGTATTAAATAATTTTAAATAAAGTAAAAAAGTTAATTTGTAGATGTAAAGAAGTTAGAATTAAAAGTTATTTATTCATAAATTTCAAATATATTTTGAATATCATATATATGAGAATAATCTAAGGATATCTGCTTTATTCTTTCATTTTTATATATAGTACGTAAATTTTTATTTAAAAGTTTTATGATTTTATCATTAGTTTTGATATTAAAAGCTAAATACCTAAAGTCTTTAAATAGTGTAAATTGTTTTTTTAATTTAATTTTTGTTTTTTTTGAATAATAATATGCTGAAATATTATCTGTAGCCCAAAAATTTGCTCTATTTACTTTTAGTTTATATATATTTTGTATTTGATTATTTAAGGCTTGAGTTTTTACTTGAAAATTATTTAAGTAATTTTCTTCAGTACTATTTTTCTTTACTAAGACATCATACTTAAGAAGGTCTTCTATATTTTTAATTTTCACTTTGTTATTATTTAGACTAAATATTGATTTTTTGTAAACAAAAATTGGTCCTACCCATTTGAATTTTGTCTTGTTCTCTTGTAACTGTTGAAAAGGTACTATAATATTATATAAATTTTTTTTAGTTTTTTTAATTGATTCTAATTTAGAAGTAAAATTTATTTTATACGAAATATTAGATTCTTTGAATAACTCTTCAATGATATCTACTAGAATGCCTTCTTTTTTATTAATTAATGGTGGGTATTCAATAATATTTAAAGTAAAACTTTCTTTACTAAATACTACTGACATAAATATACATATAAATATAATAATCTTCACTAGATCCCTTTAAATATAAAACTTTTTATTTTTTATTATTAATATTTTTACAACATATAAGCAATAAAAAGAAAAATAATTATTATTTTATATTAGAATTGCCTTTTTACAAGGTATATTAAAATTATATATTTTATATGATTATAAAATAATTATATAAAAAAGTTTATAAATAAATATAATAAATATTTTAGGTACAATTACAAGAATTAAAAAAAATATATAGGATAATTTTGAATTTAAAACAAATAGGTATTGCATTATATGCAACATATTTAACAAATAAATATGGGTTTAAATTAAAAAAAGTAAATACAGCTAAAGAAATGATGGATTTACGTTTAGAGTACGCGGAAATTTTATTAAATAAATTAAATATTTCTATTGAGGTATTAAATAAAAATAATTTACCAAAAGAAGGTCAATATTTACTTGTCTCAAATCATAGGAGTATAATTGATCCTTTGATTGTTGAAATAGCATTAAAAGATATAAAGGTCAAAGGGTTTTGGATAGCAAAAAAAGAGTTGTACAACTCTTTTTTCTTTGGAACTTTTGTTAGAAATGCAGGATGTATTTTATTAGATAGAGAAGCTGCAAATATGACTACGTTTTTTAAAGATATCAAAAATGTAGTAAAAGAAGGACAATCAATTTTTATCTTTCCTGAAGGAACTAGAAATAAAGATAATGATGCCCCCTTGTCAGAATTTAAAGAGGGATCTAGAATCATTGCACTTAAAAATAGATTACCAATTTTACCAGTATATATAAAAACAAATGCTAATATGATACTAAAAGAGGCAATTAAAAATAGAACTAAAGATTTAAAAATAGAAATTGAAATAGGTGAAATTATTGACTATAAAGATAAAACGCCTTTAGAAGATAATTACAAAAAACAATTTATTAAATAAATATTTAAGAACAGAGAAGTAATTTATATAAAGATAAACAATATATAATAATATTCTAATTTTTATACTATATAATTACTTTTTATAAATATGGGAGAGATTTTATGGATAATATAAATTTAACAGAACCTAAAACTAAATTTGAAAAGAAATTAGTTCAACAAAAATATAATGTTAATGTTGCTTTTTATGTTCATTTAAAGCAATTTAATAATGATGTAAGAGTAGAATTAGAAAATAGAATTGAAGAAGTTTTTTTTTATTCTAAAGGTGTAGATTGGCATTTTGATAGTTTTGGAATTGAAAAATCAGGCTCTAGAGAGAATGATATATTAGGGTACTTTATTTTTAGAACTTCTAATTTAACTGAGTTAAAAAAGTTATTTTTAGAGTATTTTAATGATTACGAAAATGCAAGTAAAATTACTTGTTCTGTTGCGGAATATGAAAAAATTAATGAGACTTTTTTTGAATTGGATATAAATTAAGATAGAATTTAATCTATCTTAATTTATAATATTACTGTTGTACTAAATCATAAATATCTAAAGGTTTTTCGACAATAAAATCAGCACCGAATCTTTTTAGTTCTTCAACATCTCGAAATCCCCACGAAACACCAACTGCTATCATTCCTGCATTTTTGGCAGTTATAATATCTATATCACTATCTCCAATAAAATATATATTTTCACAGTTTATATTAAAAGCTTCTGCTATATGAATTGCTCCTTTAGGATCAGGTTTTTTGGGTACATTAGTTTTTTGTCCATGTATTTGGTTAATATTGTAATTGCTAAAAAATTCATTTACTGATTTAATGGTAAACTCATGTGGTTTATTAGATAAGATACCAACTTGGTAGTTATCATTTGTTAAAGAATCAAGAAGTTTATATATCCCGTCATATGGTTTAGTATTACTATACATGTTTTGTGAATAAATAGTTTTAAATTGTTCCAATAAAGATAATAGTAAAGATTCGTCTGTATCTTTTGGAGTACAGTTTTGTATTAATACATCTGCTCCACTACCAACAAATTTTTTATAATCTTTTATTTCATGTTGCGGTAAATTGAATTTTTTTAATACTTTATTTGCACAAATCGCAATATCTATTATAGAATTAATTAATGTACCATCTAAATCAAAGATTATTCCTTTTTTCTTTGCATTATTCATTTTATTCCTAATTTTTTATGCAATTATAACATTTGATTTGTTATTAGTACATAATGAACTTTAATTCTTCAATATGATATTAAATATTATATAATATTATGTAATAAATGATTTATTTTAATCTTTTTATTTAATAAATTGAGGTATAGTAACAAAAATTTTTATAAATAATATAAGGGCTGATATTGAGAATCTGGGATGAAGTATTTAAAGTTGAAAAACAAAAACAATATTATAAAGATTTAAAGAAAGAAATTGACTCAAGATATAAAATGTCTACAGTTTATCCTTCACAAGATGATATATTTAATGCTTTTAATAAAACTCCAATAGATAATTTAAAAGTTGTGATATTAGGACAAGACCCTTATCATAGTATAGGTCAAGCCCAAGGTCTATCATTTTCTACACCAAGTAATATCAAAAATCCTCCTTCAATGGTAAATATTTTAAAAGAAATAAAAGATGATTTAAAAAAAGATTCAATTTGTACTAATGGAGACCTAACTCCTTGGGCGGATCAAGGAGTTTTACTTTTAAATACAATTTTAACGGTAGAAGAATCAAAACCTAAGTCTCATCATAAATTAGGTTGGGAGATTTTTACGGATAATATTATTAAACATATTTCAAAAAATTGTGAGGATGTTATTTTTATTCTTTGGGGTGCTCCTGCAATTAAAAAAGATAAAATTATTGATAAATCAAAGCATTATATTTTAACAGCTCCTCATCCAAGTCCTCTTTCCTCTTACAGAGGATTTTTTGGATGTAAACATTTTAGTAAGACAAATGAAATTTTAGAAAATATTGATAAAAAGCCAATACTTTGGTAAGGATAAATAATGGCAGATAAATGGAATTTAAATAAAACAAATAATATAAATCAAATGTTAAGAGTTAGGGATGATTTAAATATAAATCAAGTTATTAAAAGATTCCCTAATCTTGTTATAGTAAAACATAACTTTCATGTAGCCGATGATATTATGTTTCCAGATCCCTCTTGTTTGTCTTTTTTTACAGCATTTGAAAATAATCATTTGGAAATGTTAGAAAAAGAAAATAGTATAAAATTATTAGCAGTAGATATATGTGAAGGTTGTATTAGGTTTTTTGTTTATTGTAAGGAATCGGATAAAACAGTATATGATTGTATTTCATTTTTAAAAACTAACAATTTATATAAGTGTGACTTTGAAGTAATCCTCAATGATAGGGCAGAAAGTTTAAATAACATGATATTTGAATAAAATAATATTTATATTATTCTTCTATCCTTTGCCATATGTAAAGAGTATAATACCAGTATCTATGACCTTTAGAAGGTAGTTTTTTTATATCATTGAATATAAAATTTATTGTTTTTGTATTTTGATCATTAAGAGGAGAACCTTTAGATAGTAATTGCGCAAAGCCATTTTTCAAAGTTGTATAAATTTGGTTTTCTTTTTCTTTAAACTCAATATACCCTAATTTCTGAATTTTCATTTTTTCATTTTTATCGAAATTAAGCAAGTAATGTTTAAATTCTTTATACGCACTTGATCTTTTCTTATTTTTATTATTAAAAAAAGATTTACTAATTCTTCTTACATCTTCTTTTATATCCAGACCAATAGATAAAGCTTGTTGATTTTTAAAATCTAATTTTTTTTCTTTTTCTACAATTATAGTTTTTTCTGCCTCTAATTTTTTTTTAAAGTTCTTTTCTAAATTAGTATCTATTTCATTTTTATTTCTCAAAAAAATCTTTTTTAACATAATGATTTTCCTTTTCTATATATCTGTATTTAATTCCTTTAAAAATGAGACAAAGTTTCGAGCATGAATTTTATTAATATGCAGAAATATATATGCTACTACAATTACGTTGATATGAATCATAGCTTCCTCAAAAGATAAAAAGGCTATAAGTACTCCAGCTGCTAATATAAATGCAGGGTAAAAGATTTTAAGTCTTTGTTCATCTCTTGAAAATGAACTAGCATAATCTTTATAATTAGATTTTATAAATTCTATATCTTCGGAAGTTAGTCTATTTTTTTCTTTTAATTCATTTAAACCTTTTAAAACAACAAGCTTCCTTTTATATTGGTAAAACTTTATAAATATTGTTACAAGTAAAATAATTGAAAGGAATATTGAAATAAGCTCTAGGGGTAACTGTGTAAATTGCATTGAACACCTTTAATTTATTAATTTATTCTATTATATATAATTGATATTAAATTATGATTATAAAATTAACATAATAAATAAATAATTTAAATAAATATTTATTTTGTACTAGTTATAATTCTTTATATTATTTATTAAAGGAAAAAAATGAAAAAAATAGTTTTTAGTTTAATGTTATGTTCTACAATTCTACTAGCTGCAGTTAATTTAAATACTGCTTTAAAAGAAGAGTTAATGAGTGTTAAGGGTATTGGTTCAGTTAAGGCTCAACAAATAATTGAGTTTAGAAAAAATAATAAAATTAAAAGTGCTGAGGATTTAATGCAATTAAAAGGTTTTGGACCAAGTATTATAGCAAATATAAAAAAACTCAATAAAAATAAATAGACTTTTATTAATATTGTTCTTAGTACTTTAGTATAATTATTTACTAAAGTACTATTTTCTACTTATTGTCTTTTAGATACAATAGCTAAAAAATTAACAAATTGGGTTTTTATTTTGAAAGTATCAGTAAATTCATTCTGTCCTTGCGGCAGTAAAAAAAAATATAAAAAATGTTGTAAAATATATCATAATGGCTCAAATCCAAGTACTGCATTAGAATTGATGAAATCTAGATATAGTGCTTTTATAGTTGGAGATTATAAATATATAATAAAAACTACACATAAAGAAAATATTGATTATACAGGTGATTTAAAAAGTTGGAAAGAGTCAATATTAGATTTTTCAAATAATAGCGAATTTAAAAAACTAGAAATTATAGATTTTACTAAGGAAGATAAGGTATCTTATGTTACTTTTAAAGCTATAATTTTACAAAATAATAAGGATATCTCTTTTATTGAAAAAAGTAAATTTTATAAAGTTAATAACACATGGCTCTATCATAGTGGAGAATTTTTAAATGAGTAATTTAATTCAAAAGCTATACAAAGGTGATGAAGGGAATATTTTTATTCTTTCACTTATAATCATTTTTTCTTTATTAGTTTTTATAATCATTTCTTATCAAATTGACGCAACTTTTGCCAATAAAATAACGGGGATTGTATTTACAAATATTTTAGTAGGACGAGTACCTGCTTTATCTTTTGGGTATGCAGCAGATTTATCTAATTTTATTGTTATATCCGTTAATATTATTGTAGAAATGATTTTAGTAACTTTTATCTATCCTTTATTTATATTAAGTTTTAAAGGAGTACTAAAAATAAAAGTCTTAGAAGGGTTTTTTAATGAAATACAATTAAAAAAAGATGAACATCAAAGGAAATTTGATAGATATGGTAAATTTGGACTTTTTATTTTTGTATTTATCCCTTTTTGGATGACTGGTCCAATAGTAGGAGCTATTATTGGTTTTTTAATAGGTATAAAACAGTACCAAGTAATACTTATTGTTTTTATAGCTACTATAATATCAATAACTTTATGGGGAATTTTTCTACAAGAAATAGTACAGTTTTTACTTATTTTTGATACAGAAGTTGTATGGATAATTTTATTATTAATAGTTAGTATTTTACTATTTTTAAGATTTAAAAAGAAAAATATAAATAAAATTGATGAGGAATAATTTATTATGAAAGTACTTTTAGCACCTGCAGAAACTAAAAATTCAGGAGGAGATAATAATCCATTTTGTAAAGAAAACTTTTTTTTAGAAGAGTTATTTGATAAAAGAGAAGAGGTTTTTAATTTATATGAAGAGTATTTGTCTTCATCATCAATTGAAGATTTATCTAAGTGGTTTGGTTTAAAAAAGCTAGATGAAGTTAAAAAGTATAAACAAAGTTTAAAAGAAAAACCTACCATGAAGGCTATTAGTAGGTATAATGGTGTAGCCTTTGATGCACTTGACTATAATAGTTTAGAAAAAAACTCACAAAAATATATAGATGAAAATGTTTTGCTTTTTTCAAATTTATTTGGTCCCATTAAAGCTGATGATTTAATACCAGACTATAAATATAAACAAGGTGCAAAATTAGATAAAATTGTAGTTGAAAAGTTCTTTATGGATAACTTTTCAAACACTTTAGATAAATTTATAGGTGAAGAAGTAATTGATTTAAGAGCTGGTTTTTATGAAAAGTTTTATAAAGTAAAAAAAGCAAATGTATTGACCTTTAAGTTTATCAAAGATGGTAAAGTTGTATCTCACTGGGCAAAATTTTATAGAGGTAAAGTTCTACAAGAACTTGCAAAAAATAAAATTTTATCCCATAGTGAGTTCATGAATATAGAGATTAAAGGATTACAGCTAAAAGAAATACAAGAGAAAAAGAATATTAAAACATTAATTATGGATATAGTTTAATTACATAAAATTTTATTATACTTTGTATTTAAGTCTTTTATTAAATAAAAAAATTAATGATAACAATGCGAAAATTGCAGAATACAAAAATATGTTTTCTCCATAAAGTGATCCTGCAATTAAGGCACCTAGGAATCCACCCAAACCGTATGCCACTCCATACATAAATTGCTGAGCTAGTTTTTTATTATCATACACTGTATATAGGAATATCATTATTGCACTGTGATATAAACCAAAAGAGAAAGCGTGAATACTTTGAGTTATAAAAGTTAAAGTTAAATTATCAGGGAATAAATATAATAAAAGCCATCTAAGAGCAGTAATTGCAACAGAAAATTTGATTATAGATAATAAGTTCCTTTTTAATAGGGGAGCTTGAAAATATAAAAGAATAATCTCACAAATTACACCAAATGACCATAAATATGATGTCATTTCTAAACTAATACCATGTTCAGTTTCATATATTGTAAAGAAGTTATAAAAAGCCCCAAAACTTAATTGCATTAAAAATAGACTAACCCAAAACGGCCAATATTTGAAAAATGAAAATTTTGTATTTGAGTTTGTTTCATCATGTGTAACATCATCATATTTAAGTAATAACAAGGCAAATACTACTGTTAATATATTAAGTACTAAATAGTAGTGAACTGCAATATATGGTTCTGATAGAAATTTCGCTAAAACTAAAGAAATTAACATAAAGCCAATTGAACCATAAAGTCTTGATTTCCCATATTTATCTTTTCCTAAAATTTTTATTGCAGTTACTTCTAAATATGGAAGAATTAAAGATAAACAAGCAGCTAGAATAGCGTTATTTATAATAAAAGCAAAAAAGTTTTCTATACTTATATAGAATAGAGCTGAGCAAATAACGGATAAATATAAAGCATATTTAAAAACTGTTTGATTTAAGTTAATATGTCTTAAAAATAAAAAAGGAGTTATAAATCTCATTAAAGGAGCTAGCGCAAATACTATACCTATGTCAAAAGCACTATAACCTAAATCAAGTAAGACTTTTGGCAAGAAAATTATATATACGCCAACCGCTGCAAAATAAAAGAAATAAAATGCAGATAGTTTAAAAAAAAGCATTTATTCTAGGAGTCTATCTCAATAATACTTGTATTTGAAAAGATATCTTGAAAAGTTTTATTATCTTTTCTAAAATAAATAGTAAATAATCCAAAAATAGAAATAATACAAAGTAATAGTATAAAATATCTAATTATTCCAGAAAAAATAGATATTCTGTTTTTTGTTTTATTATTTATTACTTTTATATTGTAAGCTTTCATTCCTGGAGTTTGTCCAGTTTTTAGCCAAAAAGCTAAAATAATTGCTAAATGAATTATAAGAATTAATCCCCATCCTTCTACTCTATATAGACTAAAAGTTTCTCCGCTTCCCATAATTAGATATATTACAATGTAAAAAATAGGAGTTGTAATTAAAAAAGTATCAGTAATAAAAGCTTTTATTCTAGATAAGATGGGGGCGCAAGTTATTTCATCTTTTTTTTCAACTATAACTTGTTCTTCTTTTATTACTTTATTTTGTTTAATATCCCGCCATCTACTCATGAAACTTAGTTTCCTCTACTACCTGGTTTATATGCAATACTTCCTTCTTTACACATAGGACAATTCTCAGGAGAATACATTTCAAATGTAAAATCGTCTAGGGCAAAAAGTGGTTTATCTAATGGAAGTTTACAATTTTCTTTTGCTTCTGATTCTGAACCAACTCTTGAACAAAAACCTCTATTTGCTAAAGCTGCATAAGCTACAACATTTCCACCATCAGCTTCAACTTGACGAGCTGCTTCTAATGCAGATCCTCCTGTAGTTATGATATCTTCACAAATAATGTAGTTTTCATTTTCTTGGACCTCAAAACCTCTTCTAATAGCCATTTCACCTTCAACTCTCTCCGCAAAAATAAATCTTACATCAAGTGCAGTTGCTAATGCAAATCCTGCAATAAGTCCACCAAGTGCAGGAGAACAAACAGCATCTATTTTAATTCCAGATTCTTTTATTTGTTCAGCTAAAGATTCTGCTAATAGTTTAGCAGTTTTAGGGTCTTCTAAAACTTTTGCAGATTGTAAATAAAATGACGAGTGATTTCCACTACTTAATTTAAAGTGTCCTTCTAATAGAGCACTTGCATCTTTATAAATTTGAGCTACATTCATAATCAAACCGTTAAAATTTCTTGTTCTTTTGCTTTTAATGTTTCATCAGCTTTACTTACATAAGAATCAGTAATTTTTTGGATTTCATCTTGGGCTTTTTTACTCTCATCATCAGTGATCTCTTTATCTTTGTGTAAAGATTTAACTTTATCATTAGAGTGTTTTCTTATATTTCTGATAGCAACTTTTGCATTGTCCGTCATAACTTTTGCACCTTTAGCACTCTCTTGTCTTTGTTCAACAGTCATAGGCGGGAAGAATAGTTTAATTACATCTCCATCATTATTTGGACTAACGCCAACATTTGCTGCATTGATAGCTTGTTCTATATCTCCTAAAAGATTCTTTTCCCACGGATTTATAACAATAGTAGTCGCATCAGCAGCTAAAACAGAACCTACTTGGTTTAAATCTGTTGGTGTTCCGTAATAGTTGATTTTAACACCATCTAATATAGTAGTATTAACTTTTCCTGTTCTTAATGTTTTGTAGTCTCTTCTTAAAGATTCTATAGATTTATCCATATGTTCTTTAGTTTCTGCGTAGATTTCTTGTAACATTATATATTCTCCTTATTGAATGTTTGTTTTTGATTAATAAACTTATTATTAAATTTTGAATCGATTATACCATTATAAACTTTTATGAATAGTATTTTCATATTAATTACTTAAATTATATTTAAAAATCTACAGAAATACATTTTGTTTGCATTTCTATAGATTGAAGAGTTTGCAAGAAGTAATATATACTTCATGATAATTTTAAAAAAATTACTTACTTGCTGGTACAGTTGGAGTTACAGGAGTAACAGGAGCAACTGGAGCTGCTGGTGCAGTAGGTTTTGTAGGTATTAAGCTTTCAGTTTTTACACTGTCTATTGCACTTCCTAGTTTTTGTTGATTATATAAGTAACCTAATGATATTGTGTTTACAACAAATAATAAACCTAAAAACATAGTTGCTTTAGTTAAAAAACTACCTGGACCTTTTGCTCCAAACATTGAATCATTACTTCCACTGTATGCTCCAAGACCAATACTAGAACTTTTTTGTAGTAAAACTGTGATTGTTAAAATAATTGCTAAAACAAATTGTACTATTAATAGTGTAGATGCCATATTAATTTTCCTTTTTAAAAATGGTAGGTATTTTATCTAAAACTTATTAAAAAAAGGTTAAAATACTATTTATGTCAGTAAAAAATCAATTTTCAAAATATGCAAATGAATATAATAACTTTAATATTATCCAACAAATTGCTGCAAAAGCCTTAGTAAGAGATATTAAAAATAAGCCTAAAAAAATCTTAGAAATAGGTTGTGGATCTGGTCAAGTTTTTAAATACATATCTTGGGATATAGAAAAATATAATGCAGTTGATTTTGCTCCTTCAATGTGTAAACTTCATCCAAGAAATGATAGGGTAGAAGTCTCTTGTTATGATTTTGATTCAGATGATTTTTTAAGTTTTTTAAAAAAAAATAGTTTCGATATAGTAATATCATCTTCTGCAATGCAGTGGTCAAGAAATTTAAAAAAATTAATTTATAATTTATCAAAAAGTACTAATGAAATAAATGCAGTTTTATTTACTTCAAATACATTTAAAACTATTCAAAAAATCACTAACTCTAAATCGCCTATATTATCTTTAAAAGAGATACAAGATTCTTTTTCTTCTGTTTTTAATTGTGAATTTGAAGTACATAACTATAATTTAGAGTTTAAAAATAAAAAAGATATGTTTGATTATATAAAAAAATCAGGTGTAAGTGGAGAGGGTAAAACTCTTGATTTTAAAGACGCGAGAAAGCTTTATAAAGAGTATAATTTAGGCTATTTAGAATTTGAAGTAATTTTTATTAAAACAGTTTCTAAAGTATAAAGCTCGTATCTTATATATTTAAAATTTTCACTGTCCTTTATTGTTATTAATTTACAAAACTCTTCAAGTACTCTAGCACTCTCTTGCGCTCTTTTAAAGTTAGCAATTAATATTGAATTGACATTATCTCTATTTTGTTCACTTGTTATAGATTCTCTCAAGACATCATTTTGCACGTCTCTTGTTTCTAAAAGCTCATTATAATTTTCAAGCCTAGCTAAATGTCGTAAATTTTTTAATTTACTTGATGTTTCTTTATCGTTAAACATATATCTAAAGATATCTTCAACTACACGAATACCTTCTCGTAGTCTATTTAAATTTGCATCAATTAATCTTAATTCAATATTACTCAATATTATTGCTCCATTAAATTTTATAATAGTTTAACAAATCTTTACTTGCAGTTTCACAAAGCGAGGTATTCTTACAGTGATGTATATTGTTAAGTATTTAAAAAAATTAGAATATTTATTAGTGTTTTAGATAAGTCTTTTTTAATAAATATGTTCTTTGTATTCTTGATATTATAAAATCTAATTTTTATTTAAGCTTATTTTTTAAAGTTATAAAGGCTAATTATAGAAAACTATACATATAGTAAATTGTGATACTGCTTGGAAGGTAATTTAATTTTTAAATAGCTCTTCCTAAAAGGAAGAGTTATTTTAATCGTCGCTACCTAAAATTCCAAATATTTGTAGTAATGAAACAAATAGATTAAAGAAATCTAAGTATAAAGCAATTGCCGCTTCAATTGGTGTTTCAAAAGCACCTTGAATAATTTTTTGTGTATCATATAGAATGAAAGCAGAAAATATTAATGCCCCTGCCCCTGCAATAATTAATTGAAATAATGATGATTGAAAGAAAATGTTAGAAATCGAACCAACTATTAAGATAATAAGTGCGATAAAAAGCATTTTACCCATTCCTGAAAAATCTCTTTTTGTTGTCATTGCAAACATTGAAATACCACCAAAAGCAACAGAAGTCATTAGAAAAGCTTGTGCAACTATAGAAGCTCCTGAAGGCATCATTAGTATGTTACTTAATAATGGAGTAATTGTTAGACCACTTATAAAAGTAAACCCAAATAGTACGGCAAGGTTAATTCCTGGTTTATTTTTTACTGCAAATAAAGCGAATAGCAAAATAAATTCAAGTATTACTAAACCCCAATACCAACTAGCAATTGTTGAAACCATATCTAACCCAATATACGCCCCTGCTGTTGCTGCAAGTAATGAACCAGCGAACAATTGATATGTCGCTTTTAAAAAGCTCATTAATTGTGCTCTAGATGAATCTGCAGAGTTGTTATATTGAGACGATTCTTGTGATAGATAATCTCTATTGTACATCTTAATCCTTTATTTGTTTTCGATATTTTATAATTTTACTCTTAATATTTTCTTTAAATAAAGAAATTAGATTTAGTTTGTTATATTATTTTACAATATGTAATACTAAATCTTATAAAAACCACAACTTTCAAAATTTAAGCTTTAGTGAAGGACAAACCCTTGACAAGAGCAGAATAATTCCCTATAATTCCCATCCAATTTAAGTGACACAAGATGAAGCTTAACATTGATGTTCTTTAACAACTTAATGGTTTGTAAGAGTAATCTTTATAAACCGAATATGAGACACTATTT
>JAAETO010000135.1 GCA_024228275.1 Arcobacter sp. | reverse complement strand
ATAACAAAATAACTTCAAAAATATTAGAAAATGATTCAGAAAATCATATAAGAAAATGGATTGAGGATCACGATACAGTATTTAGTGGTGAATTTAATTTGAATAAATAACTCCTGGGATAGGATATATTGATTCTACATCATTTTTAAGTTCTCTATCAACTCTTGCTCGTACAGTGCTATCTAAAGACATAATATATCCTTTATTTTTACTGTAGCACTTTATAGCTACAATAGTCAAACCTTGTAATTGAAGCATCGATTTAATAGTAAAAAAAGTGGTGATTCATCACCCGACCCTTAGTTTTAATATAATTTTTATTATAAACCCTAAAATAGCTATAAATATTGAACCTAACATTAGATATCCAATATCAGGTACAAAAAGTAAAAATCCACTAAATGTTAAATCACTTATTTTAGGTACCACAATAAAAAACAATAAAACAACTAAAATATCAAATATGAAAGATAATGTTATTTTATTTTTTGAAATATCTTTGAATTTTTTTATAAAAGATTTAATCACAAATAGTTGAACTATTAACAATCCAAATAAAAATAGATATCCTGATATTAAAACTATATCAATCTCACTTTTTTTAATCTCTTTATTCTTAATAATATCTATAATTCCACCTGCTAAGGAATTTAATTCTTTACTTCCAAGTGTATATGAAGTAATATTTGTAAGTACAACTATACCCAATTTTTCTTCTGGATATATCACCATTGCACTTGTATAACCAGGAGTTGAGCCAGTATGACTTAAGTAAAGTTCTTCGCTAGTATCAACAAACCATCCAAATCCATAATGCATATCATCTTTGATTATTGTAGCACTTGGAGTCTGCACTTGCTTTATAATAGTAGGTGAAAATATTTGTTCTTTTTTATATTTTCCATTATTTAACTGAGCTATTAAATATTTACTTATATCTTCAACATTTGAAATTATGTATCCAGCAGGAAGCATTACTCTACTAAAAGGAAAATTACTTTTTACAGCTTGTCCAAACCAGAGTCTGTGTCCTTGTGTTATATTTTCTTTATCTAGGTTATCTACTGATGCAAAACTACCTTTCATGTCAAGTTTTGTAAATATATTGTCTTTTACATATTCATTATATGATAGCTTTGTAACTTTCTCTATAATCAAACCTAAAATCTGATAATTTATATTTGAATAATGAAAAGTAGTTGATGGTTCAGAGACGAGAAAAATATTTTTTAAAGCCCGAATTGTTTTTTCTAAAGCAAAATCACTACTATCCCAATCATCAAAATTTTTCAATCCATCATAAGTAGAGAATCCACTAGTTTGATTAAGCAAAGTTCGTATAGTTATATTATCTACGTTCTTCATATCTTTTATTTCAAACCAAGGAAGATATTTTTTAATTGAGTCATCTAAATTAATTTTTCTATCTTCAATCAATTGTATAATAGCTAAAGCGGTAAATGATTTAGTTAAAGAACCAATATAGAACAAGGAATCAGGGGTTATATTTTTGTTTCTTGAATAACTTTTTTTATAAATTAAATTATCATTTTTGATTATTCCTATTGATATAGCTGGAATATCTACTTTATTTTGAATATTTTCAATGTATGAATCAATTTTTTTTAAAGTTTTACTATCAATGTTTTGAGCATTTAGTTCTAAACAAAAAAGAATACTGAAAATTGAAATAATCTT
>JAAETO010000134.1 GCA_024228275.1 Arcobacter sp. | reverse complement strand
AGAGCAGTATAAAAAATACCCGAACCTATATTTTTTCGAATGGATGTCATTTTGTTTTATTGTTCTCTATGTAATAATTCAGGCAAAATGTGGTTTATCTAAAATATTGTTGTTTCAATTTTCTTAGTTTATACTCAATAGGATTACTTAAAGTAAATATTAGCAACGTTAAATTTGGTAATACATATTTTGAATAAAATTTACGGTAAAAAGTTCTTTCATCTTTATGCATCTTTATTTTATTGCGTGCTTTAATAGTTATAATATCTCGAATTGAACTTGTAATTTTTTTTTTCAAAATAACTTTTGTTTCTTCCTTTAAAAAATCAAGTTTTGCAAGTTGTTCAAGTGATTCAATAGATTTTATAAGTCCAAAAAGATCTTTAAAACTTCTATCAATCTGCATTGTCGATCCAAATCTAATCCTATAGTTTATATTAATATCGTTACTTATTATGGTCTTTGATGCATGTAAAAAAAGGTGATGAATAAATTCTCCATCTTCATTTTTAATTGGTTTGAAACTTATATTATTTTTAAGTAGAATATTTTTCTTAAAAATATACAACCAAGGATATACGTAAAAAGATTTGTTTTTACTTAACAAAGTAAATGCCTCTTCACCAGAACTACACACAGCTTCGATATTTCTTTTTACAGCACGTTCAATATTTTTTGTATTTTCAATCGTATAATTTCCATCCAAAAAGCTTTTTCCTGAAAAACAGAATATTTCTAAATCAGAATTTTGGGTTAATAAAAAGAAAAACTTTTCAAATAATTCATCTTTAATTATATCATCAGAATCGAAGTAATAAATAAAATTTCCGGTAGAAATATTTGTCCCAATATTACGGGCAACTCCTTGACCTTCATTTTCTTTATGGATAATTTTAACAAATTCTAAGTTGCCGTATAATTTATCAAGTAATTCAGCCGAACCGTCTGTTGAACCATCGTTAACAATTATTATTTCATGAACATAATTTTTCTGTTGCAAAACTGAGCCAATAGCCTCTTCTAAATACTTTTCAGTATTGTAAACAGGTATTATAACAGAGATTAATGGTTTCATATTGATAAATTTAATTATTTTTTTTTGTGAATTTATATACCTTTACTAATTCATCAATTCCTTCGCAAACTAAATAGTCTTTGTATCTTTCATAAAAGCCAATATCAAACAACCAATTTTCGGGAAACACAGTAAACCATATAGTAGTTTTTCTATTTTCAATAAAACGAATTAAATCTTCATTCTGATAAATTAGTTTTGCATTTGACCATCTTTCTCTTTCTCCGTTATCAACTGATATAGCAATGAATCCACTATTTTTGTAATCAATATTATAGTAATCAACTCTTGGTAAATAATATTCTTGACTGTTTTCATTTATAATTATTAAGTCACCTTCTTGCAGGTTTTTTTTAATAAACTCTGTTGGTGTTATAACATCCCATCTTCTATATAAATGTTTTTTTATATGGTTGCTTTTATAAATCATTCTATAATTAACTTCTTCATTATCAATATTCAACAAATGGTAAGCATTAAAATCTTTTGACAAAACAAAAACAAATAGAATAATAAAAGTAAAAATAGTGTTTGCTAATAATTCCTTTTTAAATAATTTATTTGCTAAAAGATGAACAGAATAAACAGTTAGAATAATAAGAATTGGTACAAGAAAGAAAGTGTATCTTGTTTCTGTATATAAAAGTGTTGGTATAGTTGCAATTAAACTTAAAAACATTAGTGAGCTTGATAAAAATTTTATATCACTTTTCTCTTTTTGTTTCAATAGAGAAATGAATAATGACATAGTTGTAATTATAGAAAAACCAGTTAGTAAAGGTAAAGTTTTGATATAGTTTATTAATGAGTAATAATTATCAGGGAAATTTAAAAATCCTACAAACAATCTTTTACTTTTTCCCCATATCGAGTAAGAAGAAAAATCGGTAAATAATGAATACCAATTTTCTGCTAATACTCCAAAAGCAAACCAATATATTAAATTGAGAAAAAACAACGAGCCTAATAGAAATATCACCCTTTTGTTCAATAGCTTAAACTCAAAGAGATTCCAAAAAACTACAATTAAAAATGTTAAAATAAATAAACCAAACTGATTTAGAATAGCAAATATTCCAAGTAAGATGATTGATAAAACTGACCAAAAATTCCTTTCACTCAACTGCTTAATAATTTTTATAATTAAGAAAATACTAACAGCGATTAAAATAATTGTAAGTGCTGAAAATAAAATATTTTCAAAAGCAAAAGGAAATAAAATTTTAGGAATTTTAATTGGAGATTTGGAGTTTAATGAATAAATGAAATCTGAATATTCCGGTGGAAAAATTGGTGCGGAATTTAGGTATCTGAACCCTAGTTTATTTATAAAGATAGAACCTATAAAAGTTAAAACCGCTCCAAAGAAATAGCCTACTTTAATTTTTCTATTTAGAATAAATGGAATAAAATTAAAAACTGATAGAAATACACTTCCCTCATACACAAAAATACTTATGACTGAAAGAAGTAACATCCATTTGTAATTTTTAAAATTTTGATTTCTATAATCAATTAGTGCAAAATAAATATACCACATAAAAATTGCTTGGAATGGAGCATACATTCTGGCAAATCTGGCAAATTCAATTTCCCAAATTGATAGTGAAAATATTACAACAACTATTGTGGCTATTAACTTATTACCTGTTTTTTTTGAAATTAAATAAAGCGCAGGAATTGTTATTAGATTAGAAAGTAAAGGAAATATTCTTCCAGCAAATTCTGCTTTAACTCCAAAAGATAGCAAAGGAGCAATCATATATTGGATAAGAATTCCTCTTGCATAATAACCTCCACTATCAAATTGAGGTAATCCATTCTTTAAAATATTTTCAGTAGACTTAATTAAATAATACTCATCGAGTGCTAAAGTCCAAGTTCCCAATCCTTTAAAACGGAAATATGTACCAATGGCTACTACTATTGCAATAACCACCCAATAGGTATTTGCTGATAAATTTTTATTTGTTGTTATGTTTTTAGTCATATAAAATTTGAAGTTGATAAAATCGATATTTTTAAATTGAGCTTCTTACACATTATACTATAACCAAAGTGATTTTCAGAAAATGAAAGCAAAGATTTGTCATTTCGAAATGTGCTTGTTTTTTAAGCGATTGAGAAAACTCTAAACCATAATGGTTGCGAGATTTCTCACGAAAAACATGTTCGAAATGACAACTATTAAAATCCGAAATCAAAATCGTGGTTAGTATACATATCAAAGAATATTGAATCTATTCTATTTACGTTTCTTGTTAACAGTTTTATAGTATCAAAAAAGAACAGCAATAAATGAATAGTCTCATTTTGAGAAAATCAAAAATATATAAATTCAAATTACTATCGGAGTTTATTTTATTTTTTTTATTTATCCTAAAAATTTGTGTTAACTAAATTGAGTTTCTATGCAATTGCAAAAGGCATTTTTAGACATTACAAATATAAGTTTGGTATTGTAATACCATTTACAACTAAGATTGATTCTGGTTTTTACATCGGTCATTTTGGACAAATTATTGTTAATAGAAATTGTATAATTGGGGAAAAATTGTAGTATTTCACAAGGGGTTACTCTTGGACAAGTAAACCGTGGCAATAAAATTGGCTCTCCAATTATTGGTGAAAATGTTTACATTGGTCCAGGGGTTAAAATAATTGGAAATATTAAAGTAGGTAATAATGTAGCTATTGGTGCAAACTGTGTTGTTGTAAAAGATGTTCCCAACAATGCCGTAGTAGTAGGAATCCCGGGAAAGTAATTTCCTTTACTGGTTCTGAAGGTTATGTGAATAGGACTGATTACTAATAATATTAAGTTCTCAAAATTTATTTGATAAACAGTCTAAATAATTAAGTTTCTTAAATTTACAAAGACCATTCCTCAAACGGTATTCCAGTAAACATTCGTAGTTTATGAACGTCTTGAGATAGTTTTTCTTTAAGAACACTGATTTCACTATCTGTAATTTTAGGAATATATAATGGTTTTTTAAATGAGTTGGAAGCCTTTTTTAAGAATTTTCGTATTGGCGGATAGGTAATAATTTTATCAAATTTTCTTTCTAAGGGCGTCCAATGTTTCTTAATGCTTGAATCGTGAAATTTTTTATCAAAAATAGAGGAGTGGTACATCTCAGAAATTCCTATAAAATTAAGCACTTTATTTACAACACCAGAAGGGTCTTGTTTTAATTTTTCAGATTCTATAATTATTATTTGATCTTTTTGAAAATATTCTAAAAACGCTTCAATCTGATAATAGTACATACTCGTATTTAAATAATTATCATTAGAAGTTAAATCATTAATTACTTCACTAAACAATCTTTTCTCTCTCCCATGTGCAAAATTATGAATATAATGAGACACAAATCTTTTTATTGGATCTCTTAATACATAAATTAATTTAACATCAGGTAAATATGAGTGGATGCGTTTTGGAACATCAGGAAACATACGTCTTTTTGTGTAATTGGGTGAGGCTTCAAATGAATGTTTGTATTGATCAGGATTATCAAAAAGTGATCGATACCATTCAATTCCCCTTCCAAAGTCTTTATCTGTTTGGAAAAAATTAGTTTCTTTTATTTTAGAGGCACAAATATTAGGATGTGACGAAAGATAATGATAAAGGCTTGTTGTACCACCTTTCATTGCACCGATAATCATAAACGTTGGAGTCATATTAGTTTTGATAGTTTTCATTATAAAAATTTAGTTAGTAAAAATATTTTTCAATTCAAAATTTATTACTGCATATTTGTTTAAGAAAAACTGACAGTCAATAATTTTAACTGTGGTATTCACATCTCACCAGTTGACGAGTTACTCATAATTTCTTTGTATTTTACTGGATTGTGTTTAACTGCTTGCTCCATAATTCTTT
>JAAETO010000133.1 GCA_024228275.1 Arcobacter sp. | reverse complement strand
CCTATCGGTTTCCCCTTCCAACGCCCGTTCCAACGGCACAACTCCCGACACTCTAGCTCCTAAATTGAATGAGCTATAGCCATAAACATTTCCCCGAGCAGGTAAAAATAGAGCAAAACTTTGGCACAACCGGTCACCACTATGACGGACTCTAGAGTCTTAGCTTGATAGCCTATTCGACTCAGTTTTTCAAGGGCTTTCCAATGACATATAGCTTGCCTTGCGCAAAATTCTGGTGGCTGGGATAATATTTGGGCCTTTTGCCCCTTAAACCTAAGCCTAAGCCTAAGCATAAGCCTAAGCCTAAGCCTAAGCCTAAGCCTAAGCCTTTTTACATCTATTCGACCTCAAATTCAATGGAGAATATTACATCTAAAATTCACGAAACCTGCAGTAGGTTTCGTAACTCTGCAAAATACATGTTTTAATAATTCTATACAAAAATTATTAAAACCACGAAACCACGAATCCAGCCATAGCTTGATAGCCTATTCGACTCAGCTTTTCGAGCGCTTTCCAACGATATATAGCTTGCCTTGCGCAAGATTCGAATAATAACGCATTTGGAAAAATCACAAAATCAATATATTCATTCCAAAATCAGTTTCAAAAAACATCATTTACATCCACCTTTCACCCTATTGGCTTCGCCGTCTGACGCTCGTTCCAACGACATAACTCCCAGCCTTCTAGCTTTTAAATTGAACGAGTTACAGCCATTTACATTTTCCAGAGAAGGAGAAATAGAGCAAAACTTTGACACAACCGTTCACCACTATGACGGACCCTAGAGTCTTAGCTTGATAGCCTATTCGACTCAGTTTTTCAAGGGCTTTCCAACGACATACAGCTTGCCTTCTGGTGGCTGAGATAATATTTGGGCCTTTTGCCCCTTAAACCTAAGCCTAAGCCTAAGCCTAAGCCTAAGCCTAAGCCTAAGCCTTTTTACATCTATTCGACCTCAAATTCAATGGAGAATATTACATCTAAAAT
>JAAETO010000132.1 GCA_024228275.1 Arcobacter sp. | reverse complement strand
AATGGAGTTATGCTGAAACATTTTCAGATTATATGAAAGAATCAGAACAAGAAGAATCTGGTTTTGGATGTTATTTTAATAGAACAACAATTATTCATTTTATTGAAATAGGATCACCATGTGAGAGTGCAGGTTTAAAAAGAGGTGATGAGTTAATAAAAATAAATAATAAAGAAGCTACAAGTGAAAGTTTTTGGAAAGCAAAAACAAATGATGGTGTTGAATCTATTTTTACTGTAATTAGAGATAATAAAAATATAGATATAAAAATAACTCCTTCAGTATATAACTACAAAGTTTCTAAAAACTACGTATTTACTTCTTCATCAGGTAAAAAAGTAGGATATCTTATTTATAATGGTTTTTCTGCGTTAAGTTCAGTAGAAATTGACGAGGCTTTTACAAATTTCAAAAATCAAAATATAGATGAGTTAATTTTAGATCTAAGATATAATGGTGGTGGATTAGTCTATATGGCCCAGTATCTTTTAGATAAAATTGCTAGCTTTAATTTTGAAGGAGACGTTCAATATACTATAAATAGTAAAGATATTAAAAATGGTAAATTAGTAAGTACAAAAGAAGAAAGTGTTTTTAAAAAACATGGGAATAATAATATTGATATTTCAAGAGTGTTTTTTCTAACAAGTGAAAATACAGCCTCTGCAAGTGAATTAGTCATAAATTCTTTAAAACCTTATTTAGATGTTAAATTAATTGGATCAAGAACTCATGGTAAACCAGTTGGGATGACAGGTAGATATATTTCTAGTAACTATCTTTATTGGCTTATTGATTTATCTATGAAAAATGCAGATGGTAATGGAGATTATTTTAGTGGCTTAAGTGTAGATTGTGATGTAACAGACACTGTAAGTTTACAAAGAGATGATCCAAAAGAAGATTTACTTCATGAAGCTTTGTATTATATAGAAAATGAATGGTGTTCAAATGGACGTAAACTTAGCGATGATTTTTATACTTTTGTGAATTTTTTAGATATAGATGGTGATGGTATATTAAATTCTGAAGATGACGATGATGATAATGATGGAGTATTAGATGTAAATGATAGTTTTCCAGAAGATCCTAGTGAATCAATAGATACAGATAATGATGGAATAGGTAATAATACAGATACAGATGACGATAATGATGGAGTTTTAGATAGTGAAGATTTTTATCCTTTAGATTCTAATTGTTCAAAGCAGAATCAAGGAGATGGTTCTTTTT